>JAILBW010000084.1 GCA_024680695.1 Bacteroidaceae bacterium | reverse complement strand
TACGCGCTAATGAAGCCTTCTTTTTGTCATCTGTTTCGTCGCTTCTCAGTTACAATGGAACCCCATTGCGCCTTCAAAGCGGCAAAGCATCTGTTCAAAAACAAAGTCTATTATCATCATAACGCTAATGACCGATTTGGGTTCAAAGCTAATTTTTAGAACCCACCTATATTCCCCGGAATCTTTTGAATATGGGCGTGATTCCTTTGCTGCCATTCATCGCCAGAGCGACGGCAAGCGGAGGAGTATATCAAGCGTACTATTCGCCCTCCTCGAGTTTCAGTTTGTTGATGACGGGATTGGCATACATTGTGAGAATGCGCTCGCGCAGGTAGGGCAGGTCGGCATCGGCCATGCGCACCTTCTTCAGCTGGCGACGGACATAGGTGTCGAAGATGCGCTTGTCACGCTTGGAGTAGAAAGCGCGGTACTGCTGGGTGCCGTTCAGTTCGTCGAGCGCCACATAGTTGCCGGGATAGAGGCGGTAGCCGGCATGTATCTCCTGGTCGATGCGGTGGGCGATGGCTGTGTAGATTTCCGTTTTGGAGAGGTCCTTCAGTTCGTCGAGCCACTCGTTGATGCAGGCCGCCGCATGGTAGTGGACGCGCCCTTTGTAGCCGAGGATGCCGGTCTTCATGTTGTCGAGGTCGTCGTGCTGGCTCTTGCGGAACGACGGGTTGTCGCGCTTCTGCTGGAACTCCTGCGCCTTGAGATAGTCGCAGGGGTCGTATTCGTAGCTGATGGAGAGCGGGACGATGTGCAGGTCGCGGAGGCAGTCGATGACACTCCCCTCCCCGCCCATCGAGAGCATCTTCAGCACGCTTTCCTGAGTGCGGTCGTTGCTGTCCTTGGCGCGCCCTTCGCGCTGGGCTATCCAGATGTTCTCGCGCTTCTGCGTGATGGCATAATGCATGTAGCGACTCACGAGCTGGCTGCTCTGCAGGAGTTCGCGGGGACTGAGACCGCGCTTCACGGTGAAGGCTTTGTTGAGGCGCACCACGCGCTTTATCCAGGGATAGATGAGCAGGTTGTCGCCGATGGCTATCTCGCAGGTGGTGGGAAACTTGGCGTCGAGCAGCTTCTTGGAAAGGATGGCGCTGTCGAGGACAATGTCGCGATGGTTGCTCATGAAGGTGTAGCGCTCCTCGGGGCTGATGCTGTCATGCTCGAAGGTGACGCCGCGCGTATATTTGCTGATGACGTAGTTCACGACGGGGCGCATGAAGCGCTTCTGGAACTTGAGTGTCGTGTCCACTCGCACAAGGGCCATCCTCAGCAGCCAGGTGCGGAGGCGCGCCGGCAACCAGGGTATCATGCGACTCATCAGCTTGTTGAGCTGGCGGTCGTATATCAACCGCTTTACTACGGACTTGACCTCGTCGTCGCGATATGGGCGGATGGCGTCGAACTCGGATTCGGCCTGCTGCAGCGCCATCTGGTCGGTTTCGTTATCGATGTTCATAGTGTCTCTCGTTTTTTATAGGAGGAAATGTACAGAAAGAATGGGGAGGAGCCTCAGACGCTCAGCGTGTCCTCGATGATGTCTGTGAGCACCTGCTTTATGTCGAGTCCTGCAGCCCTTACCTGCTGCGGGATGAAGCTGGTGGCCGTCATGCCGGGTGTGGTGTTTATCTCGAGGAGGTTTATCTTGGCCTTGCCTTCGTCCGAAGAAGTGCCCAGACTCTCGCCGCTGTGTCCGTTGCCGCCTGTGATGATGTAGTCGATGCGGATGATTCCGTGACAGCCCAGAATGTCGTAGAGCATGCCGGTGAGCGTCTGTATGCGGCGGGTGAGTGCATCGCTGATGCGGGCGGGAGTGATTTCCTGCACCTGCCCGTTGTACTTGGCGTCGTAGTCGAAGAACTCGTTCTCTGTCACCACTTCTGTGACGGGGAACACCACGCTCTGGGTGCGCGTCTTGTAGCATCCGCAGGTGACCTCAGTGCCCTGCATGAAGGCCTCGACCATCACATCCTCGCCCTCGGCAAGAGCCAAGTCGATGGCAGGACGCAGGGCGTCGGCAGTCTTCACCTTGGTGGTGCCGAAGCTGCTGCCGCCGCTGGCAGGCTTCACGAAGCAGGGCAGGCCGATGCGGCGAATGATGTCGTCGTCGGCCACCTCGCCCTCCTGTCCCTTCCGGATAAGCATGCTATCGGCCACTGATACGCCAAAGGCACGGAGGTAGTTGTTGAGGACAAACTTGTCGTAGGTCATGGCTTCGACAAGGACGTTGCAGCTGCTGTAAGGCATGCCGATGAGGTCGAGATAGCCCTGCAGCACACCATTCTCGCCCGGTGCGCCATGAATGGTGATGTAGCAGAAGTCGGGCCGAACGCGGCGGTCGCCGTCGGCAAAGCTGAAGTCGTTGCGGTCCACCACGGTGCGGCTGCCGTCGGCAAGGATTGCCTCCCAATGTCCGGCATGAATCTCTACCTTATATATTATATAACGCTCGGCATCCAGAAACGATTCGATGCCCTGAGCACTGCGCATCGAAACATCGTGTTCCGAACTGTCGCCGCCGCAGATGATGGCTATTGTCTTTTTCATTTTTTTTGAAGGGGATTTGCTTTTGATGGGGAGTTAAAGGGGAGTTAAAGAGGAGTTCTTCGTCTTCGCCCTCCACTTCTCCAGCAGAGCCTGCATGTCGGCGGGCAGAGGGCTGGTGAAGAACATTTCCTCTCCTGTGGCGGGATGCACGAAGCCGAGGGTGCGGGCATGCAGCGCCTGTCGCGGACAGAGGGCGAAGCAGTTGTGGATAAAGGCGCGGTAGGAGGCCGATGTGTCGCCACGCAGGATCTCGCTGCCGCCGTAGCGTTCGTCGTTGAAGAGTGTGTGCCCGATGTGCTTCATGTGGACGCGAATCTGGTGTGTGCGTCCCGTCTCGAGCCGACATTCGACAAGCGTAACATGGCCGAAGCGTTCCATGACGCGATAGTGGGTGACGGCAGGCTTGCCCACCTCGCTGTCGGGCGGGAAGACGGCCATCTGCAAGCGGTCCTTGGGGTTGCGACCGATATTGCCCTCGATGCGCCCCTCGTCTTCGGCGAAGTTTCCCCAGACGAGGGCGTTGTACTGCCGACGGGTGCTCTTCACGAAGAACTGGTGGCAGAGGTGAGTCTTGGCCTCGGGGGTCTTGGCGATAACCAGCAACCCGCTTGTGTCCTTGTCGATGCGGTGTACGAGACCCACCTCGGGGTCGTTGGGGTCGAAGCGTGGGTCGTCCCTCAGATGCCAGGCAAGCGCATTGACCAGCGTGCCGCTGTAGTTGCCGCAGCCGGGATGAACAACAAGCCCAGCAGGTTTGTCGATGACCATCAGGCAGTCGTCTTCGTAGGCAATGTCGAGGGGGATGTCCTCGGGTACGATTTCCCATTCGCGCTTGGGTCGGTCGAGCACAAGAGTGACCACATCGAGGGGCTTTACCTTGTAATTGCTCTTCACCGCGCGACCATCCACCCGTATGCAACCCGCCTCGGCCGCTTTCTGAATGCGGTTGCGGCTGGTGTCGCCCAGATGGTCCATGAGGAACTTGTCGATGCGAATTGGGCTCTGCCCTTTGTCGGCCACAATGCGCCAGTGCTCGTGCTCCTCGGGGAGCGCGGCGGCGGCTTCAAGCTCGTCCTCGTCGAGCAGTTCGTCCTCCAGCAGCTCTATGTCATCCGCAGGTGTGGACATCGTTTCCTTTCCCTATAGTGTTTCGTCCAAAGTAGCGGGCTCGTCCTCGTCCCAACCTTCGCCCTCGTCGAAGTCGTCGGAATCGGCAGCACTATTGCCTACGACAAGCGTGACGGGGTCGTCGATGGAGATTCTGTCGCCTGTGGTGACCTTGCGTCCCCGACATTTCACCGCCAGCACCCAGTCTTTGTCGCCAGGCGCATATTCGATGGGACCCAGCTTGAAGCCCATTGCCTTGAGCCTCGCCTCAGCTTCACGCAGGGAGCTGTTGTCGGCGATATCGGGCAGTGCCAGCGTGGGTGTGCGGCCGGAATTGATGGTGAGGTAGATTTCGCGCCCCGACTTCACGCGGCTTCCGCTTGCCGGCATCTGTTCGAGCACCGAGCCGGCGGGCAGTTTGCGGTTGTAGCCACTGTCGGAGACCACGGCCTGAAGCTCGACGCGCGCCAATGCGTATTCCGCATCACTGAGCACCATGTTCTTCACGTTGGGCACTTCGATACTCTCGCCGTGATGGGTGAAACGGTCCATCCAGAACCAAGCACCGACGATTAATAGGATTACCACAAGGAACATCGCTACGAGGTTCCACAGCAGGGTGGAATGCAGCATGCGACGGAGGAGCGAGTTTGATGCCATATCTTCAGATGCTTTGTGTGGGTACAAAGGTAGTAATAAAAAACGGAAAAGAAGTAAAGTCGCCCTTACTTCTTTTCTATTTTTTGGCAAATCATGCTTTATTTACCATGCGTCTCGTCGGAGACGGTCAGTTTCTTGCGACCCTTTGCACGGCGCGAAGCGAGAACTCGGCGACCGTTCTTTGTGGCCATTCTCTGACGGAAACCGTGCTTGTTGTTGCGGCGACGGTTGTGGGGCTGGAATGTTCTTTTCATATCTTTGATTATTTGTTTTTATTGTATTTTTCTCTTCCTCGTCTGGATTCGGGGTGCAAAAATATGACTTTTTTCCCAATTGAGCAAACTTTCTTCTCTTTTTTCTCGTCTCGGCGCCATATTTCATGCTTTTTTCACACCTTTGGCCTGTAGTCTCGGGTACTTTCGCCGAAAAAACTCAAAATCGTTTGGCGTTTCTCGCGCCTTTTCGTACCTTTGCAGCCAGAAAGCAAATAGTACTTACCATTTTTAACGTAAATTCATCTTATGATTAACTCACAAGACATTAAGAAGGGCACCTGCATCCGCATGGACGGCAAGCTGTACTTCTGCATCGATTTCCTGCACCGCAAGCCGGGCAAGGGCAACACCATCATGAACGTCACGCTGAAGGATGTGGTGAGCGGCAACGTACTGGAGCGCCGCTTCAACATCGGCGAGCGCCTCGAGGACGTTCGCGTCGAGCGCCGTTCCTACCAGTTCCTGTATAAGGACGGCGAGGACCTCGTCTTCATGAACAATGAAACCTACGAGCAAGTGAACATCGCACCCGACCAGGTGAACGGCGTCAAGTTCCTGAAGGACGGCCAGAACGTCGAGGTCGTTGTGGATGCCAGCAGCGAGACTGTGCTCTACGTCGATGTGCCCGCCAAGGTGCATCTGCAGGTCATCTGGACAGAGCCCGGCCTGAAGGGCGATACTGCCACCAACACCCTGAAGCCCGCCAAGGTGGAGACTGGCGCCGAGGTACGCGTTCCCCTCTTCATCGAGGAAGGTGAGATCATCGAAGTCGATACCCGCGACGGTTCCTATCTGGGCCGCGTGAAGTAAGGCACATCCCTTATCCACTCACCGCGAGAGGCTGTCCCTGTAATATGCAGAGACAGCCTCTCGTCCTTTTCACTCCCTCCCTGTCCCCTGCCCGGGAGAGGATTGCGGGAGACTGGAGGCTATAATATAATTACTGAAGTAGTTAAGTAGTCAACAGTTTAAGTAGTTAAGCCGAATGTTCTGACTGCTTGCTACAATCGGTAATTGCAAATTCTGATGAACATGATGACGCGTCGGTCTGCGGTCAATGTTACTCTGAACTTCGGTCGAGCCTGCTCACACTCGGGAATGGTAAAGAAAAGTTGCCTTTTTCTTTGCCATTCCACTCGTTTGCACTACTCTGAACTTTGTTCGAGGATTCTTCGCACTAAAGGCGAAGCGCCACTTCTTCGAAGATGTCGAGCGGGCTGCACTCGGACATGAAAAAGAAAACCCTCGTTTTCTTTTGTCATGTCGCTCGTTTGCACTACTCTGAACTTTGTTCGAGGATAGGCTGCACTCGGACATGAAAAAGAAAACCCTCGTTTTCTTTTGTCATGTCGCTCGTTTGCACTATCTTTGTCCGTGGAAAAGGAAAGGAAACGATGAAGTATAGCCTGATAATACCCGTGTTTAACCGGCCCGACGAGGTGGACGAGCTGCTGGCGAGCCTGTGCGGCCAGACGCTGCGCGACTTCGAAGTGGTGGTCGTGGAGGACGGTTCGGATGTTCCCTGCCGCAATGTGGTGGAGCGCTATGCCGACCGCCTGACGGTGAAATACTACACAAAGCCGAACTCGGGGCCTGGCCAGACGCGCAACTATGGTGCGGAACGTAGCGAGGGCGAGTACCTGATAGTGCTCGACAGCGATGTTGTGCTGCCGCCA
>JAILBW010000017.1 GCA_024680695.1 Bacteroidaceae bacterium | reverse complement strand
CACTGCAGCAGATTGACTATGTGACCATTCAGCTGGAGCATGTCTATCGCCAGCAGGATGCCTCGTTCATCGCCCTGCTCAATGAGGTGCGCAATGGGCACCCGTCGGCCGAGGCGTTGGCGGCGCTGAACAGCAGATGCTCCGCTTCCGTGGCCGCTCATAGGGTGGGGGACACTGCAACGAGCGGACTGGTGGGGGCCATCCGTCTGACGACCCACAACCACATCGCCAACCACTACAACGAGTCGGAGCTGCAAAAGCTGACTGGGCAGGCATATCAGTATCGTGCTGAAATCAAAGGCGTCTTCCCCGACTATTCCTATCCCACGGCCGAGATACTGGTGCTGAAAGTGGGGGCGCAGGTGATGTTCGTGAAGAACGACCCATCGGGCGAACATCGGTACTACAACGGACGCATCGGGCGGGTGACGGAGGCCAGTGAGAAGCGGCTCACCGTCTATTGCGAGGGCGACAGCGAAGCCATCGAGGTGGAACCGCTGGAGTGGGAGAATACGCGCTACACCCTGAACGAGAAGACGCGGGAGATAGAGGCCGAGGTGCAGGGGACTTTCAGGCAACTGCCTCTGCGTCTGGCCTGGGCTATCACCATCCACAAGAGCCAGGGACTGACCTTCGACCGTGCCATCATCGACGCCAACCAGTCGTTCGCTCCGGGGCAGGTGTATGTGGCACTGAGCCGCTGCCGCACGCTTGAGGGACTCTTCCTTGCCACACCGTTGGAATCCCGTGCCATCATCAACGACATGCGCGTCGATAGCTACATCGCGCAGCAGGAAAGCGAGGCGGAGCGCAGCATACAGCAACTGCCACTCCTGAAGCAGGAATACGAGCGCTACCTGCTCTTGCAACTCTTTGACTTCCGTGGCCTCTATGCGCTGGAGGAGACGATGGTACGCATCTTTGCCGAGTACTTCTACCACAGCCATGCCTCGCTGTACCAACTCCACAATCAGGCGCTCATTGACTTTCGGCAGCGGATTCTCGACGTTGCCGCCAAGTGGCAGCAGATGATACAGGGTATGGCCTTCGAGACGATTCGCCAGCGTGACTTCCTCGACCGTGTGAAGCGCAGTGCCGAGTATTTTGAGAAGCAGTTGGTTGACATCCTCGGCAAGCCTATTGAGCTGAGCGCCAAGGTGGAGACGAACAACAAGTATGCCGCACGACGCTTGGGAAACGCATTGCCCGACCTGCGTCAGGCATGGCTCTCGCGCCGATATCTGCTCATGAAGATTGCGGAGAAGGGCTACTCGGTCGATGTCTATCTGCACGAGAAGCAGATGTCGATGCTCGATGCCTTGGATGCCGACGATAGCCGAAAGAATGGGAGAAAGTCCTCGGGCAGAGGGAAAAAGTCATCTGAGGCTAAGACGGAGAAGAAGCCCAAGACGTGGGAGATTTCCTATGCCCTCTATCGGCGGGGCATGAAGCCCGACCTCATTGCCCGTGAACGTCGCCTTACGGTCGCTACCATCGTGAGCCACCTTGCCCGTTACGTCGATTCTGGCGAAGTGTCCTTCGACGACCTTGTTTCGCCAGAGCATCAGGAGATTATTACGCGCATTGTCCGCAAACTTGGGACTGGCGACAGCATGGCGGCCATCAAGAGTCTTTGTCCGTCCGATGTCTCGTTTGATGAAATCCGATTGGTCGTGGCGCGTATGGAAAAGGTTTAAGAGTCTTGTAAAGGGTAAAGGTCAAAGACCTCGTCGCCAAAGCTCCCCTCTCTATTGGAGAGGGGCTGGGGGTGAGGCTACCTTAATCGTTCAAACATCTGCCGATAGGCCTCTACCTTCTTGTCGAAGGCTATGGGGTAGGCGCGGGAGGAGGAGGGGAGACGATAGAGGACGATGCTTTCCCTATCCTCTGCCAATAGGGCGGTTGACTTGATTTCGACAAATGTGTTCACCTTTGGCACTTCGGGAATGCAGAGTGAGGCGCAGATGGTCTCGGTGGCTTTCTCGCCTGTGGTGACGATGGCGCGAAGATGGGGCAGTTGATGGATTAGGGCACGGATGTCCGTCGGCTCCACCACCTCCAGAAACTTGTCGGAAGCGTTGTCCTGCAGGCGCCTGATGGCTGTGGAGGTGTCGAAGTAGGCGAGGCCCTTTTCCTTGCAGAATGCGACAATCTCGTCAATCCTGAAGCGCTTGTTCTCGACGTCCACAAAGTGATTCCTGTCGCCAAAGAACAGCTGTCCCTCAATCCGCCAGTGGTCATTGATGAAGTTCGGGTAGTAGAAATCCATGCACCATCGCTTGCGCTGCGGCGGGAAACTGCCTAAGAACAGCACACGGGCATTCGGGGGCAGGAAAGGGCGAAGTGGGTGGTATTCCACTCCGTCCTTGCTGCGTGCCAGATTTTCCGTGTCGAGGTACGATAGCATTTCCTCTAATATGCGTGGTCGTTGTGTATCTCGTCCATGGTCAGTGTCTTCCTGTCGATGGCTTGCCAGGCATAGACGATGTAGGCCAGGACGAAGGGAATGAGCAGGGAAACCCAGAACATGGTGCGAAGGGTGAACTCGCTGCTGCTGGAGTTCTGCATGGTGAGGGACGACTGGAGGTCGGCCGTCGAGGGGTAGTAGGCAGTGTGGTTCCATGCTGTGAGCAGGAGCAGCACGGTGATGGTGACCACCGTTCCGAAGCCCACTACCCAGAAGCCGCGCCTGTATGCCTTGTGGGTCAGCGACCAGAGGATGCCGAAGAGCACGAATACCACGCCGATAAGCAGGACGACGAGCAGCGGCCACATCACGATGAGGTTGTGCAGGTACTTGAATGGCTCCATGAACACTGTGCCTGTCTGAGGGTCAACGGCATAGCCGTCGCACGTCAGTATATGCCCCAGGAAGGCCAGGAAGAGCCCCAGGAAGAGGATGGTGCTGCGCCACAGGGGTTGCAGGATGCGGTCGTGGTTGTCGAACTGACGGTCTTCCACCTGCTTGTGAATGTACAGGCAGCCCAGTACGCGAGCCAGAAAGACGACGGCAAGTCCGAGGACCAGGTTCCACGGATTGAGCAGGGCGTCGAGTCCGTGTGAGGCATTGGCCCAGCGGCTGATGATGCCCGAGTCCATGATGTTCCCTTTCTCCACGATGAAGTTGCTGCCCGTAAAGAAGGTGGCCACCGCACCGCCCAGGAGCAGCGGACCGAGGATGCCGTTGAGGACAAGCATCCACTGGAAGGTCTTTGCACCCAGTAGGTTGCCCATCTTGTTCTGGAACTCGTAGCTCACGGCCTGCAGGACGAAGGAGAAGAGGATAATCATCCACAGCCAATAGGCACCGCCGAAGCTGGTGGAGTAGAAGAGGGGATAGGAGGCGAAAAACGCACCGCCAAAGGTGACGAGGGTGGTGAAGGTGAATTCCCACTTACGTCCCGTGGAGTTGACTATCAGTCGGCGCTCGTCGGGAGTGCGCCCCAGCGAGAAGATGAGTGTGTTGGCACCCTGTACGAACATCAGGAAGACGAGGAGGGCGGCCAGCAGGGCCACCACAAAGCACCAGTAGTGCTGAAGAAATGCGTAGGTCATAACTCGGGTCCTTTCTTGATTGCTTTACACATAATGTTTATCTCCACGGCCAGCAGGGTGGTGAAGAGCGCGAGGAAGAGGAAGAATGTCACCATGACGGTCGAGGCACCCAATTGGCTCACTCCCACCCAGGTGGGTAGCATGTCCTGGATGGTCCACGGCTGACGGCCGAACTCGGCTACCAACCAACCGGCCTCGCTGACAATATATGCAACGGGAATGCAGCAGAAGGCTCCCCACAAGAGCCAGCGGGCCTGGGTGATGTCCTTCTTGCAGAGGAAGAAGAGGACAAGCGCAAACAGCAGGACGAACAGGCAACCGCCACCCACCATCACACGGAAGGCATAGAAGCAGACGGGGATGAAGGGCACCACCTGCGAGCGGTCCTTCACATAGCCGTAGCCGAAGTAGGGCATGTTCTCCCTTATTGTCGTCTGAAGGGCAAGGAGCGAGGGTTCGTTGCCGTCGCTTTTCACGCTCCCCTTCAGCCTCCTGTATTCGGCCATTGCGTTGATGGCCGTGCGTCCCCGGGCTATCTTTTCCTCCAGCGAGGGCTCAGCGGTGCCGTCGGCCTTGGTGTATCCGTCCAGAATGTCGCGTATGCCAGGTACATAGCCGTTCACGTCGTTGGTGGCCAGGAACGACAGGGCGTATGGTACGGCCAGTTTCATTGGCGGCTCGTCCGTGGCCTCGAAGTCCGGTTGGCTGAACGGGTTGATGCCTGCAATGATGGTCAGCGGCTGGTCGGTGCCGCCCTTGTACAGCGCTTCCATGGCGGCCAGCTTCATGGGTTGTGTCTGTGCGACGGTATAGGCCGAATGGTGGCCCGAGAGCATAATCAGTGCCGAGGAGACGAGGCCGAAGATGGCCCCCGTGCGAAGGCTCTTGCGTGCAAACTCCAGATGGCGCTGCTTCAGCAGGTACCAACTGCTGACGCCCACTACGAATACAGCTCCCAGCACCCAAGCCGACAAGACGGTGTGTACGAACTTATCGACAGCCACTGGCGAGAGGGCGACATCGGCAAAACTGGTCATCTCGTTGCGCATCGTGTCGGGGTTGAAGGCTTGCCCCACGGGATGTTGCATCCACGAGTTGGCAACCAGTATCCACCATGCGGAGATGGTGGCACCCAGGCCTGTGAGCCATGTGGAAGCCAAGTGGAAGCCCCGCGAGACTTTGTTCCAGCCGAAGAACATCACCGCCACGAAAGTGGACTCCATGAAGAAGGCTACGATGCCCTCTATGGCCAACGGGGCACCGAAGACGTCACCGACGAGGTAAGAGTAGTTGCTCCAATTGGTGCCGAACTCGAATTCCAGGATGAGGCCTGTGGCCACACCCATGGCAAAGTTGATACCGAAGAGTCGCTGCCAGAACTTTGCGCTCTGTTTCCAGAAGTCCTGCCCAGTGCGATAGAACTGCGTTTCCATGATGCCCATGACCACTGCCAGTCCGAGGGTCAGGGGTACGAACAGCCAATGGTAGATGGCCGTGAGGGCGAACTGGGCCCTTGCCCAATCCACTGCTGCAAGATTGATGTCTAATAAGTGGGTCATGATGCTTATCGGTTTAATAGTTGGGAGGATACAAAGTCGGCTTCCTCGCCCTTGCCAGCATGTTCCTTGATGTAGTTTGGGAAGAAGAACAGCTTGAGGACAACGAAGATGATGAACAACTTGACCAGTATGACAGTCCACAATGTGCGTCCCAGCGTCATGCTGCGAAACCCATCATAGTATAGTCGCCATATATCCCGTATCAGTTTCATGGATTTTGTAAGGAGAAGCCTCTCCCCAGCCCTCTCCTGAAGGAGAGGGAGTCGGATGCTGAGGGCGTCAGGGGTTCTTCGCACTGAAGGCGAAGCGGCATAGCCGAGCGCAAGACCTCGCCGCCAGCGCTAATGGTCCGCTCGGCTTGTCCAAGAATGTTCAATGGTCCGCTCGGCTTTGCCGCTCGGCTTGTCCAAGAATGTTCAATGGTCAATGAAAAAAGGGCTTATTCAATAATTCTCCGCCTTAATCTGGAAGTAGCTTTGCGGGTGGTCGCAGGCGGGGCACACCTCGGGCGCTTGCTTGCCGACGACGATGTGTCCACAGTTGGCGCACTGCCATATGACGTCGCCCTCGCGCGAGAATACCACTGCATCCTCGATGTTCTTCAGCAACTTGCGATAGCGTTCCTCGTGGTGGCGCTCGATGGCAGCTACGAGTTCAAACTTTGCGGCTATCTCGTCGAAGCCCTCCTCGCGAGCCTCCTTTGCCATGCGTGCATACATGTCCGTCCACTCGAAGTTCTCGCCGTTGGCGGCATCGGCCAGGTTGGTCTTTGTGTCGCTGACGCTGCCTCCGTTCAGATACTTGTACCACATCTTGGCATGCTCTTTCTCGTTGGCTGCCGTCTCCTCGAAGATGGCAGCTATCTGCACATAGCCGTCCTTCTTGGCCTTGGATGCAAAATACGTGTACTTGTTTCGTGCCATGCTCTCGCCTGCAAAAGCCTCCTTGAGGTTCTGCTCGGTCTTTGTTCCTTTCAGTGCTTTCATAATTCTCATTTGTTTGCAGTTAATAGTATTCGACTGCAAAAATAGTGGATTTAGTTTGAATAATAAAGGAAAAGCAAGGAAAAAGCACATCGGCGGACGCATTTTTTTTCTCCCCTCCTCGGCCTGTGCCTGAAAAAGCTGGAAAGTAATGTGTTGCAAAATTTGGTGTATTCGTCAAATTGCCGTAACTTTGCAGGGCAATGTGTGCGGGGCGCGCCCCCCTACATTATTATATATAAAAGAAAGACGTAAATAGAAGACTATGCCGCAGATTTCCGTGCGAGGCACCGAGATGCCCGAATCGCCCATCCGCAAACTAGCTCCCCTGGCTTATGCCGCCAAGGACAGAGGGGTGCATGTATTCCACCTGAACATTGGTCAGCCCGACCTGCCCACTCCCCGAGCGGCACTCGAGGCGATACGGAACGTGGACCGTAAGGTGTTGGAGTACAGTCCGAGTCAGGGCTATCTGAGCTATCGCAAGAAGCTTGTGGGCTACTATGCCAAGTACAACATCCACCTCTCGCCCGACGACATCATCATCACGAGTGGCGGCAGCGAGGCCGTGCTGTTCTCGTTTTTGGCCTGCCTGAATCCTGGCGATGAGATTATCGTGCCCGAACCGGCCTATGCCAACTACATGGCCTTTGCCATCTCGGCCGGAGCCGTCATCCGCACCATAGCCACCACCATCGAGGAAGGCTTCTCGCTGCCCAAGGTGGAGAAGTTCGAGGAACTCATCAACGAGCGCACCCGTGCCATCCTCATCTGCAACCCCAACAACCCGACGGGCTATCTCTATACGCGCCGCGAGATGAACCAGATTCGCGACATGGTGAAGAAGTACGACCTCTACCTCTTCAGCGACGAGGTGTATCGCGAGTTTATCTACACGGGCAGCCCATACATCAGCGCCTGCCATCTGGAGGGCATCGAGAACAATGTGGTGCTCATCGACTCGGTGTCGAAGCGCTACAGCGAGTGTGGCATCCGCATCGGTGCGCTCATCACGAAGAACAAGGAGGTGCGCAAGGCGGTGATGAAGTTCTGCCAGGCACGCCTGAGTCCCCCGCTCATCGGACAGATAGCTGCCGAGGCCAGTCTCGACGAGCCCGAGGAGTACGGGCGCGATGTGTACGACGAGTATGTGGAGCGCCGTAAGTGCCTCATCGACGGACTGAACCGCATCCCAGGCGTATATAGCCCGATACCGATGGGCGCCTTCTATACGGTGGCCCGTCTGCCGGTCGACGATGCCGAGAAGTTCTGTGCCTGGTGTCTGAGCGACTTCACCTACGAGGGTCAGACCGTGATGATGGCTCCCGCAGCAGGTTTCTATACGACGCCCGGTGCAGGGGTCGACCAGGTGCGACTGGCTTACGTGCTGAAGAAGGAGGACCTGAACCGTGCCCTCCTGGTACTGCGCAAGGCACTCGAGGCATATCCGGGTAGGAGGGAGTGAAAGATTTCATTGACCACTTCTTTCATTGACCATTCTTGGACAAGCCAAGCGGCAAAGCCGAGCGGAACATTGACCATTCTTGGACAAGCCAAGCGGCAAAGCCGAGCGGACCATTGAACATTGAACATTGAACAGCCTCCGCTAAATCCTTGCCCTCCGTCGGCCAGCCTTCCTAATCGGACGCTTTACGCGCAATTGCCCCAAGGGCGAAGGGCATGAGATGATTTCCCTCTATGATAATAACCCCGAATTTGACTGCAACAACTGCAACCCGCAACGTATTATTCATTGACCACTTTTTTCATTGACCATTCTTCCACACTCGCTGACCCCTAACCGCTAATCGCTAACCGTCTTTAACCTTTACAAGACCCTTGAACTACGTCCTATTCATCGCACGACGACTATATGGGTCGGGAAACAGCCGACGCCGTGTGTCTCGACCGGCCATTCAGATTGCTACCGCAGGCGTGGCGCTGGGGGTGGCCGTCATGCTGCTTAGTATCTTTATCGTACTTGGCTTCAAGCGGGAGGTGCAAGGCAAGATTACGGGTTTCGGTGGACATATCCAGATAGTGAACCACGAGACGTTGCGTACGGCCGAGGCACAGCCCATCGTGGTGGACGACTCGCTGTTGGCCCGGCTCGAGGCCATCGAGGGGGTGCGGCATGCGCAGCGGTTCTGCACGAAGACGGGCATGCTCAAGACGGAGAGCGACTTCAGTGGCGTCTCCTTCCGAGGCGTAGGACCCGAGTACGACACGCTCTTCCTGCACCGCCATCTGACGACGGGCTGTGTGCCCCATTTCTCCGACACGGCCTCCACTGGGCAGATGCTGCTCTCCGAGACACTGGCACGTCGGCTCTCGCTTCGCGTAGGCGACCGTGTGTATGCCTATTTCTTCGAGAAGAACGTGCGTGCGCGTCGCTTCACGCTGGCAGGCATCTATCGCACGAATCTCACCGACTTCGACAACAATGTGGCCTTTGTCGACCTGGCCACCGTGCATGGCCTGCTCGCTTGGGACACTGAGCAGTATGCCGGCGCCGAGCTTGTGCTCGACGACTTCGGGCAGCTCGACGAGGTCTCTTCGCGCATCGTACAGCAAGTCAATCGCACCCAGGACGCATACGGCGCCTACTACACCTCGCCCACGATACGTGAGCTCTATCCCGTCATCTTCAATTGGCTCGACCTGCTCGACATGGACGTACTCGTAATCCTTGTGCTGATGATTTGCGTGGCAGGATTCACGATGGTCAGCGGCCTGCTGATAATCATCCTGGAGCGCACCAACTTCATCGGCGTGATGAAGGCCCTGGGGACCGCCGACCGCCCCTTGCGCAGGGTCTTCCTCTATCTGGCTGCGTTCATCATCCTGCGTGGCCTCTTCATCGGCAATGTGCTGGCCCTCCTGCTCGCATTGCTGCAAAAACGCTTCTCGCTCGTCCGTCTCGACCCCGAGACCTACTATATGGACACCGTGCCGCTATGGTTCGACTGGCGCTATGTCGTCCTCGTCAACCTGGCGATGCTCCTCCTCTGCATGCTGGCCCTCCTGCTGCCCAGCCACATGGTTTCGCGCATTGAGCCTGCCCGTAGCATGCGCTTCGAATAGAGGCCGGTGGGGGGATTCCGGAACGTCGCGAGGGAAATTCCTTTTCAAAATAGGGAGAATCCTCTTGGCAGTCTCGCGGAAACTCACTACTTTTGCATCGTAAACATTTAAATCGACTTGAGTTATGAAACGTAATCTTCTCTTCTGGATAGTTGCCTTGGCACTTCCGACAGTGCTCGTGGCACAGAGTGTGGACGACGACATGTACTTCGTTCCCAGCAAGAAAAAGGCCGCAGCAAAGACTGCTACCTTGAGTGCTTCCAGCAGTTCCACCTCGGCGTCTGCCTCCAGCACAGCATCGTCGGCCTGGGACGAGTCGGATGGCAACGCCGACTACCACATGGGCCAGTTGCGCGACGTGGACGACTACAACCGTCGTGGCGCAGGCCAGGTGATTGCACGCCTCTCCAACGACACGCTCTACATCTCCTCCGACTCGCTGCAGGAGAAGTCCTATTCGCTCGACGGCTATGGCGACGATGTCTATCGCAGCAGTAGCGAGTACGACCGTGGCTACAACGATGGCTACTACGACGGCAGCGAGTATGCCGACGACTTCTACTACTCGTCGCGCCTCCACCGCTATCATGGCTATCGCTTCTACGACCCCTTCCTGTGGGACTACTACTACGGATGGTACGACCCCTGGTACGACCCCTGGTATGGCTGGTATGCACCACACTTCCGTCTGGGCTACTACAGCTGGTTCGGATGGGGCTGGGGATGGCACCACTATCCTGGCTGGGACCTCGCTTGGCATCATGGCGGATGGTATCATGGCGGCTACTACCACAGCCGTCCCGTGAACCACTTCAATCTGGGCCATCGCACGAGCACCTCGGCAGGGCGCTATCTCACGACCTCCAATCCCCGGGGCGGACGCATGGGCTCGCCAATGACCACTCGCAGCAGCGGCGGACGCAGTATGGTCTCCTCCACTCGGGGCAACGTAACGTCGCGCTCGGCACGCGAGAACGCACCGGTGGCCGAACGAGGAACCCGTGGCGGACGCACCGTGTCACGCTCCGAGATGCCATCCACGTCGGGCTCGTCCCGCTCCAGTGTCACGACTACTTCGCGTAGCGGCAGAGGCACTGTCAGCAGCCCGTCGACAAGCAGTCGCAGCGGCAGTCCCTCGGTGAGCACACCTTCGCGCAGCTCGAGTCGCAGCAGCAGTCCCTCGGTGAGCACGAGCCGCAGCAGCAGTCCCTCGGTGAGCTCGAGCCGTGGCAGTTCGGGCGGCTTCGGTGGCGGCGGCTTCGGTGGCGGCGGCGGCTTCGGCGGAGGCTCGTCACGCGGTGGCGGTGGCGGCGGCGGCCGTGGCGGAAGGTAATCCATTGACCATTGACCATTGACCACTTCTTTCATTGACCATTCTTGGACAAGCCAAGCGGACCATTGAACATTGACCACTTCTTTCATTGAACATTGACCATTGAACATTTGAACATTATGAAGAAAATACTTGCCTTGGGCGTCCTCTTCCTGGCTGCATCGGCCAACGCCCAGAACATATACCAGAATGCAGAGATAAGCAGCACTTCCGACGTCATCGGCACTGCACGCTACGTCTCCATGGGCGGCGCAATGGGTGCCCTGGGCGCCGACATCTCGGCCATCGGCACCAACCCCGCCTCTATCGGACTCTACCGCAAGTCGGACATCTCGCTCACAGCCGGACTGCTGTGGCCAAAGGACCGCACCTACAACGAGGGCGACGCACTCACTCACGGCACCTTTGACCAACTGGGATTCGTCGGTGCAATGAGGCTCGACGAGGACAACGTCAGGTTCATCAACGTGGCATTCAACTACCAGAAGAAGTACAACTTCGCCAACGCCTTCTATGCCGACAATGGCAACACACGCGGACTCTCGCAGGTCGACCAGCTGGCCAGCATCGCAAACTCCGGCTACTACAACGACTACAACCTCCTGGCCACTGCCTACAATTCCTATGTCATGGACAAGGACAACGTCGGATACTACAATTCCTACAGCTCCTACAAGAACCGCTATACGCACTACTCGACGGGCTCCACGCAGACCTTCGACCTCAACGCCAGCCTCAACGTCCAGGACCGCTACTACTTCGGCGTCACCATGGGCATCGAGAACGTCAACTACGACCGCTACTCGCTCTATGCCGAGGAACGCTCGGACGACGTCAATAACATCCTCGACTATTCGCTCTACAACGACCAGAGCATCGACGGATACGGACTCAACTTCAAGATTGGCAGCATCATCCGCCCCATCGAGGACAACCCCCTGCGCGTAGGACTGGCCATCGAGACACCCACCTGGTACCGGCTCAAGAGCAAGACCTGGCATAGCATCGACAGCAGGTTCGACGCCGACGGCAACTACCAGTCCGGCGGCTACGTCACCTTCAACGGCTACGACGAGAGCTATCTGGAGTACATCCTGCGCACCCCCTGGCGTGCCCGCCTGAGCATCGGCAGCACACTCGACCAGTATCTGGCCTGGGACGTCGAGTACGAGTATGCCAACTACGGCAAGAACTACATGAAGTATCCCGACGAGAGCGACTACTACGAGAGCTCGTCGTTCGCCGGCATCGCCGACAAGGCTGCAAACCAGGAGAACAAGAACGTGCTGCGCGGACAGCACAACGTGAGGGCCGGCGTCGAGTTCAAGCCTTCGGCCGACTGGGCCATCCGATTCGGATACAACTACTACAGCAGCATCTACAAGAATGGGGCACGGCTCAACCAGTACATCGACAGCCCCGCGCTGGACTACATCACCAGCACCAACTACATGAACCTCTCGGAGGCCAACGTGCTGTCGTGCGGCATCGGGTATCGCCACAACAAGTTCTACATCGACATGACCTACAAGTTCCGTCAGCAGAACGGCGAGTTCTATGCCTTCGACGACAGCTTCAGCGGCGACGCACAGTTCTGCACCGACAATCCCGCGCTGGCCAACGTCAAGCTGCAGCCCGTGGACGTGAACCTGAACCGCCACACCATCACCTGGACCATGGGATTTAAGTTCTAAGTGTGTTAGCGCTTGGTAGCCAAGCGGACAGTTAAGTCCATAGTGCAATAGTGACACACCACGATGTATTTGCTATAGAAGATCAGAGCGCTGAGGCGAGCATCGAAAAACGCATCAGCAAGTAAGGGCTGGAACTACAGCAAGCAAAGGCGTTTGCTTGCGCAAGTACGGAGCAATACAACAGCAAGTATTTCCTCAACCAAAAGGAAGGCTTCTCAACCACAGAGGGCAGGAAACGATCTCGATTCCTGCCCTCTGTGCCGTTATGCCTTTACGTATCCGTTTTCCTCCCTCTCCCATTCGATGGTGGTCTGGGGGCCGTGTCCGGGCAGGGCGTAGGTCTTGGGCGGGAGGGTGTAGAGCCTTTCCCTGATGCTGTGCTCGATGGCCGTGTAGCTGCCTCCGGGCAGGTCGGTGCGTCCGATGCTTCCTGCAAAGAGCGTGTCGCCGCTGAAGAGGATGCCTGCTTCGGGCAGATGTAAGCATACCGAGCCGGGCGAGTGGCCCGGAGTGTGAATCACGCGCAGCCTGATGGTGCCCAGCAGCAGCTCGTCGCCGTCGTGCAGGAAGGGGCCGAGAGGGGGCAGGGGGTCGTCGAGGTCGAGTCCCAGTGCACGGGCCATCAGGGGGGCCTGCCGGTAGAGGTTCTGGTCGTCGGGGTGGCACATGGGCGGGAGTCCGTACTGGCGCGAGAGGCGCTTCAGTCCGAAGACGTGGTCGAAATGGGCGTGCGTCAGCAGTGACATGCGCAGCGCGATGTGCTGACTCTCAACGAAATGCTCTATACTGTCGTGCTCGTCGTCGCTGCCGGCCCCATAGTCGATGATGGCTCCGTCGAGCGTCGTTTCGTCCCAAAGGAGATAGCAGTTCACTCCGAGCGGTCCCACCGTGAATCGTTGGATTTTCATAGGCTTACGTAAACGATTTTCTTTGTGGAGAAATACTCCTCGCTGTAGTAGTCGGAGAGCGGTGTGATGAGTGTGTGGTGCTTCATGGGCAGCACTTCGTGTTCCAGTTCGCCGCCCTTCAGGCAGATGAGTCCGTTGGGCATGGCGTTGCGTTGCTCGCGCAGGATGTTGCCGCGCACCAGCCGGCACAGGTCGGCGAGCGGCATGACGGCCCGGCTCACCACGAAGTCGAAGCGTTCGCGGACTTCCTCGGCGCGAGTCCATCGGGCGGTGACGTTGTCGAGACCCAATGCCCTGATTACCTCGTCGCAGACGCGTATCTTCTTGGCCGTGGAATCGACCAGCAGGAACTGGCATTCGGGAAACATGATGGCCAAGGGGATGCCTGGGAAGCCTCCGCCCGTGCCCAGGTCCATGATGCGCGTCCCAGGCTTGAAATGCAGGAACATGGCGATGGCCAGCGAGTGGAGTACGTGGTGGAGGTAGAGGTTGTCGATGTCCTTGCGTGAAATCACGTTGATGCGTGCGTTCCATTCGTGGTAGAGCTGGTCGAGGGCGTCGAACCGCTCACGCTGTATGGGCGTGAGCGTGGGGAAGTAGCGGGGCAGGGGATTATCGTTCATAGTACATGGTTAAATTCAGTACATAGCGCATAGGGGGGGGGGGGGAGGTCAACCAGAAAAAGAATTGCCTAAGGGAGGCGCCTCTTCACGAACTCGGGACGGAGGAAGTCTCTCAGCTGCGGGTAGGTGAGGAATATGCTGATGAGCCCCGCGCTGTAGGGTGCTATCTCGTATTGGTTGTAGATGAACATGATGCCGTCGTTGCGTATCAGGAAGTTGTTCTCGACGAAAATGTCGCCCAGCATGGTGATGCTTGTCTGCTCGATGAGTTCGTCCACCGTCTTGCAGCCGTTGTCGGCCAGCAACTGTCGCGTGAGGGCCTCGATGAGCCGGGGCAGCGTCTCCTCCCGGAACACGCTCCGCTTGTCGAGATAGCCGTCCGCTTCGTCGAAGTTCAGGTAGCTGAGCTGGTAGCTGCCGTGTGCGCCGCCCTGATACGTCTCCAGCTTGGCTTCGTAGCCCACGATGCCCGGGAGCGGCGTGTCGCACAGGTTGCCCGTCATCTGCCAGGTGTAGGTGAAGCGATATGCGCCGTCCTCGTCGTCGGGCTCGTAGAAGTCGCGCAGCTCCTGCGAGAACTGGTTGGCCAGCGAGTCGGCATAGTGTGTCATGGCCTCCTCGGGCGACATCCCCTCGACGGCAAAGAGCGAGCGGCACACGCATTCGTTGAAGGCCGACGCCTGAGGCGAGTCGCCTTGTGCGAAGTTCAGGCACATGTCGATGCAGTATCGCGGCACTTGTCTGGGCGGCATCACGGCCACGTTGCGGTGCAGGCCGACGGTGTCGAAGCGCAGCGGCACGGCCGTTTCGGTCTGTGCGGCCTGCGTCGAGTCACGTCCCTCGTTGTCGGCAGAGCGTCTGCCCTCGTGGCATGAGGCCAGCATCGTGGCGGCAAGTCCGACGAGGACGAGGAGTTTTGTCAGGCCACGGCCGTGCTGTTTTCTCTTGTAGTGGTACATCTTACGTTTCGCAATTTTACGTTCTACATTCGCCCCTTTTACATTTTCAGACAATGCAAAGGCCGAGCAAAAGTACAAATATCCTCGCAAAGGACAAAGGAAAGCATTCTTTTTCTCGCCTTATAGGCTGCCATATCGTGAAAAATGTGTATTTTTGTGGTCGAATATCGCAAGTTGCATCTCAGAAGGATTCAGAATATGGAGAAACAATTCAAGAGAACCACGGTGACCTCGGCCCTGCCGTATGCCAACGGCGGTGTGCACATCGGCCACCTCGCGGGCGTGTATGTGCCTGCGGACATTTATGTAAGATACCTGCGCCTGAAGGGCGAGGAGGTGATGTTTGTAGGAGGCTCGGACGAGCACGGCGTGCCCGTCACACAGCGGGCGCGCAAGGAGGGCATCACACCCCAGCAAGTCGTCGACCGCTACCACAAGATGATAAAGGACTCCTTCGAGGAGTTCGGCATCTCGTTCGACGTCTACAGCCGCACCACCAGCCCCACGCACCACAAGTTTGCCAGCGACTTCTTCCGCAAGCTCTACGACGACGGAAAGCTCATCGAGAAGACCACCAAGCAGTTCTACGACGAGCAGACGGGCACCTTCAAGACCGACCGCGACATCGTGGGCGAATGTCCCCACTGCCACGCAGAGGCCAACGGCGACCAATGCGAGAAGTGCGGGCGCGACCTCGACCCCACGGAACTCATCAACCCACGCTCGAAGGAGAGTGGAGCCCGACTCGTGCTCAGGGACACCACCAACTGGTTCCTGCCCCTCAACGACTATGAGGGATGGCTGAAGCAGTGGATACTCGACGGACACAAGGAATGGCGCTCGAACGTCTATGGGCAGTGTAAGTCGTGGCTCGACATGGAGCTGCAGCCCCGCGCCATGACGCGCGACCTGGACTGGGGCATCCCCGTACCCGTGGAGGGGGCCGAGGGGAAGGTGCTCTACGTGTGGTTCGACGCACCCATCGGATATATCTCCAACACCAAGGAGCTCTGCGAAGGCAATCCCGAACGCTGGGGCAACTGGCAGCGCTGGTGGCAGGACGAGGACACACGCCTCGTACACTTCATCGGCAAGGACAACATCGTCTTCCACTGCATCATCTTCCCCGTAATGATGAAGGCACACGGCGGATATATCATGCCCGACAACGTGCCCGCCAACGAGTTCCTGAACCTCGAGGGCGACAAAATCAGCACCTCACGCAACTGGGCAGTGTGGCTCCATGAATACCTCGTCGACTTCCCCGGCAAGCAGGATGTGCTGCGCTACGCACTCACCGCATCGGCGCCCGAGACGAAGGACAACGACTTCACCTGGGCCGAGTTCCAGGCACGCAACAACAACGAGCTGGTGGCCGTCTACGGCAACTTCGTGAACCGTGCCCTGCAGCTCACGCAGAAGTACTACGACGGCATCGTGCCCCCCTGCGGCACACTCACCGACTACGACCGACAGACCATCGCCGAGTTCAAGGACGTGAAGGCCAAGGTGGAAGCACTGCTCGACGTGTTCAAGTTCCGCGACGCACAGAAGGAGGCCATGAACCTGGCACGCATCGGCAACAAGTACATCGCCGACTGCGAACCGTGGAAGGTTGTCAAGACGGACCCCGAGCGGGTGAAGACCGTCATCAACATCAGCCTACAGCTCACGGCCAATCTGGCCATCGCCTTCGAACCCTTCCTGCCCTTCAGCAGCAAGAAACTCTATGGCATGCTGAACGTGGAGGCACTGGGATGGGACAACCTCGGCTCGACAGAGCTCATCAAGCCTGGCCACCAGCTGGCAAAGCCCGAACTGCTGTTCGAGAAGATTGAGGACGAGGCCATACAGAAGCAGATGGACCGATTGGCTCGCATCAAGAAGGAGAACGAGGCCGCAAACTACAAGCCCGCCGACGTGAAGAAGGAGGTGGCATACGACGACTTCGAGAAGCTGGACATCCGAGTGGGCACGGTGCTCTCATGCGAGAGGGTGAAGAAGAGCAGCAAGCTGCTGAAGTTCGAGATTGCCGACGGCATGGAGAACCGCACCATCCTCAGCGGCATCGCCCAGTACTACGCACCCGAGGACCTGGTGGGCCGGCAGGTGTGCTTCATCGCCAACTTCCCGCCACGCAAGATGATGGGGCTGGAGAGTCAGGGCATGATACTCTCGGCCGTGAACTACGACGGCTCCCTCTCCGTCATCACGCCACAACGCGAAGTGAAGCCTGGAAGCCAAGTGTCTTAAACATTGACCGGCCTCTCCTCCAGGCGAGACTTGCACTATGGACTATGGACTGAAAAATAGGGCAGCACAGGGCCTTCTCTGGGGCTTGCTGAACAACGGTACGGTGCAACTGTTGGGTGCCCTCTTTGGCATTCTCCTGCTGCAGCGGCTCACGCCCGACGACTACGGTAAGATTACCATGCTCATGGTGTTTGCCTCGCTGGCGAGTATCATGCAGGAGAGTGGCTTCACCGCAGCACTGTGCAACCTGCGGGAGCCCACTCACCGCGACTACAACGCCGTCTTCTGGTGTCAGATGGGCATCGGCACTGCGCTCTATGTCCTTCTCTTCCTGTGTGCTCCGCTCATCGCGACGCATATCTACCACGAACCCTCGCTTGTCCCCCTGGCTCGCTTCCTGTTCCTCGGCTTCCTCATCAGCAGCCTGGGTACGGTGCAGCGTGCATGGATGTTCATACATCTGAAGAATCGCGAGACATGCATCATTGCCATTGTATCGCTGCTCATCTCCAGCACTGTGGCCGTCACGATGGCCTACATGGGCTATGCCTATTGGAGCCTTGCCGTGCAAAACGTCCTCTTCATCCTCGTAGTGGCTGTGATGAACTGGTGCTACTCGCCCTGGCGCCCTTCGCTGCAGATTGACCTCGGCCCTGCCCGACGCATGTTTGGATTCGGAAGCAAACTGCTTCTGACGAATATGGTGAACAGCCTGAGCAGCAATGCCTTTGGATTCCTCCTCGGACATTACTATGGCGCCTATCAGACAGGCGTCTACGGCACGGCCCGCAAGTGGACCGACATGTCCAGCAACACCGTCAACGGTATGCTCACGGGGGTGGCACAACCCGTCCTGTCGCGCGTCGTGGACGACGAGGAACGTTACCGCCGTGCCTTTCGCAAGATGTTGCGCTTCGTCTCCTTCGTCTCCTTTCCCTGCCTTCTGGGGCTGGGGTTCATTGCCTATGAGTTCCTGGTGCTCGTAGTGGGGGAGAAGTGGAGCGAAAGTGCCTCCCTGCTCACGATGCTGAGCCTCTACGGCGCCATCTTCCCCCTGCTCACCCTCTACAGCCAGATGACCATCAGTCGTGGACGCAGCAGCATCAACATGTGGTGCACCCTCTCGCTGAGCGTCCTCGTCCTCGTCGGACTTGTCGCCTTGCACCGCCTGGGGATTCGTGTGATGGTGGTGTATTTCATCACCCTTAACGTGCTCTGGCTCTTCGTGTGGCAGTATATCGCCTGGCGCCTCATCCGCCTCCGTCTGTGGGATGCCCTGCGCGACGTCCTGCCCTTCCTCTGTATCAGTGTGGGTGCGATGCTGCTCACCTGGTGGATTACCCGTCCCATCGACAACCTCCTGCTGCTGCTCGTCGCGAAAGTCCTGCTGACCGCCAGCCTGTATCTCCTGACAATGTGGCTCGCCCGCGCCCGCATCATGCGCGAATCCGTTGATTATATCTTCCGTCGCAGATAGAACAAATGTCAAAGATGCGTTGCACGTTGCACTGTTGCAGTTAAAATCCCTGACACCTCATAACTCTCACCTCAGCACTCAGCAATATGAACTGTAAAATTGCCTACCTCATCTCGGCTCATACCGACCCCCACCAGTTGCTGCGCCTAATTGAGGCACTGCATCCCGATGCCGAGTACTTTGTTCATGTTGATGCAAAGAGTGATATAAATCCATTTATCTCTCTGATTCAACGGCAGAACGTTCACTTCATCGAGTCGCGAGTCAATGTGCGGTGGGGCACGATGCGGGAGGTGGAGTATCAGATGAACCTTCTCCGTGCTGCGGTCTCCCATCCCAGCCACTTCGACCACATCTTCTTCCTGAGTGGCCTCGACTATCCCCTGTGGTCGCCACAGCGAATCACGGAGTGGCTCTTGACGCAGGGCGAGCGTGAAATCCTTCAGGGCATCTGCATGGACACTCCGCTGCTGAACGACAACCAGCGTGAACTCTACACGGTGGCCCGCCCCTTCTGTCACTCTCCGAAACTGGCCATCCTGATGCGAAAACTACTTCGGCTGACGGGCTATCGCAAGAAGCTCCATTTCGACGTGGACGGTCGGGAGTGGAAACTCTATAAGGGCGGTGCATGGTGGTGCATCTCGCAGACGCTGGCCGAGTATGTACTTGACACCTACGACACCCGACCCGCAGTGAAGCGCTACTTCTCCGACAGTTTTGGCCCGGCCGAAACCCTCATCCAGACCATTGTCTTCAACGCCCCGCAGTGGGCTTCGCGATGTATGCTCGAGACTGGGGCCTATCCAGGCCTTGCAGCCGTCACCCCTCTCCATTTTATCGACTACAACCCCGTCATCAAGGTGATGGACGAAACCGACTATCCTCGCCTCATGGCCAGTGGCAAGATATTCTGCCGCAAGGTGGTGTCGGGACGCAGCGACACGTTGGTCAATATGCTAAACTCAAATTCAGCCCATAGTTCATAGTGCATAAATCAGTTCATATTCTCTTAATTCAGTCCATAGTCTCTTAATTCAGTCAATAGTGCATAGTTCATAATCCACAACCAATCCTCGTCTCCCCTCTGCTTGTTTAGGAGGTGTGGGAGAGGCTTCCACTCTTATCCCTATGAAAATCAAGAATTCCTACCTTCGCGCCCTTGTACCCCCAGTGGTATTCCTTGTGATGCAAGCAGTTGTCGGCCTGTTTTTCTCGCTGGTCGTCGTCGTGTTCCACCTCGCCTCGTCTGGCGGAGACTCGTCAGAGCAGTCGCTCACTCCCAGCGTGCTTGCACTGGTGATTATCCTGTCGGGCATCCTGTCGTGCCTGCTGCTGTGGCGCTGGAAACTCATTCGCATCCCCGAGGCATTCTCCTGTCGCAGAATCGGTGTGCCCTTCTGGATGATTGCCGTACTGGCCGCCATGCTGGGCATCGTATCTACCGACCTCATGAGCGAACAACTCGCCCTTCCCGACCTCTTTGGCGAGCAAATGAAGGATATGGCCACAAACGTCTTTGGCGTCCTGGCGATTGCCTTGTTCGGCCCGATTGTCGAAGAAGTCCTCTTCCGCGAAGGGGTGCAGGGCATCTTGCTTCGCGACGGGAAGAAACCTTGGCTGGCTGCCGTCTTCAGTGCACTCTGCTTTGGCCTCATCCACGGAAACCCTGCCCAGATTCCCTTTGCCTTCATCGTGGGACTCATCCTTGCTCACATCTATGAACGGACGCGCAGCATTGCAGTGACTTCCCTGATTCATATCCTAAACAACAGCATTGCCGTGCTGGAGATTAACCTGCTGGGCGAGCAAGTCGACGGTTTTCGCTACGACCAGTTCCTCGGACTCGAAACGTGGATGGTGTGGACCCTGATTGCCGTGTTCGCTCTCGGATGTGTAGGCTTGCTGTCTCGCCTCAAAGCCGTCCCCCAGAAAAGCGATGAATCCCCTTCAGCGCCAACTTCCTTTCAAGATTGAACACACCTAATGTCCCCCTTAACTCCCCTTTCAAAAATGTCCTTCATACTCTTCCTCCTGGCCCTCGCATACTCGCTCACTGCTACCGCACAAGCGGTGCCCAGTTTTCTCACAATCAGCAATCGGCAGATGACCGTACGGCAAGACCTCACCCGAGGAGGAGCCATCAGTCACATCATGCGTCGGGGCGAAGAACGTAGCCTGGTGAACATTTACGACGAGGGACGATACATCCAGCAGTCCTACTATGCCGGCAACTCCATCGACCGCAAATCCGAGGGACAAAGCAGTTTCTGGAGTCCATGGCCATGGAACCCCATCCAGGTGGGCGACTATGCCCGCAACCGTGCCGAGATACTCGAATACCGCCAGACGCACCACTCCACTTATGTGCGTTGCATCCCCATGCTTTGGGATATGAACAATAAGCCCGCCGAGGCCGTCATGGAACAGTGGACACAACTCGATGGGCGAATACTCCATGTGCGCTGCCGCCTGACATGCCACCGCACCGACACCATCTATGGCGAGAGTTCCGAGAACAGCCAAGAGATACCTGCCGTATATCCTATCTCAGCGCTCAACCACCTCTACTACTATCAGGGCGATGCACCTTTCAGTGGTGCCAAAGCCGACTCGGTCGAGGTGGAGGAACTTCGTTTCGTGGAGCCGAAGCACGGCTGGGGTTCCTATCCCGATGTACCGGAACATTGGATGGCATTCGTTGACGACGAGGGATGGGGTATGGGTGTCTATAGTCCCTCTGCCACCTCTTTCCTTGCCGGTCGCTACAAGCCCAAACGCGACGGGGAATCGCTCGACGAGGGCACTTCCTACATCGCTCCCGTACGCCAGCAACATATGTCCCACGACAGTGTGGTCGAATATGAGTACTATATCATTCTGGGCACCGTAGCCCAGATACAGCATGCTGTCCGCGGCTTGAAGGGGAAAGTAAAGGTTAAAGGTTAAAGGTTTAGCGGTTCTTGCGTCCCTGCGTTCGACTGAGCTCACGCCGAAGCCGTTCGACTGAGCTCACGCCGAAGTCGGTAGCAAGCGGCAGAGCCGAGCGAAAGACGTCGTCGCCAACGCTAACGTTCAAGTGTTCAATGGTCTTTAAAGGTTCTTGCGTCCCTGCGGAGCGGCAGAGCCGAGCGAAAGACGGTTAGCGCAAATGGTCCGCTCGACTTCGTTTGGCTTGTCCAAGAATGTTCAATAAAAAGAATGGTCGATGAATGAATATTAAAGACTAACGTTAAGTACATCTGTTTATAACATTGATATTTATTGTATTAAACATTTAATGAAAAACTATATGAGAAAGATTGTTGCCTGCCTAATGGCCACGCTGGGGCTTACGTCAGCCTGTGGTCAACAGAGTTATGAGAATGTCGAGGTCGAGGCCTTCGACCAGATGATTGGCGAGGAAGGTGTCGTACTGCTTGATGTCCGCACAGCCGAGGAGTTTGGCGAATCTCACATTGCAAGTGCACTGAACATCGACCAAGCGCAGAGTGATTTCATCGACCGAGTGAAGGCCGAAATACCTGTCGGAAACACGATTGCCGTCTATTGCCGTAGTGGTCGCCGTTCGGCCGATGCCTCGAAACGTCTGGCAGCCGAGGGCTACAAGTGTGTGAACCTCAAGGGTGGCATCATCGCGTGGAAGCAGGCCGACAAACCCACAACCTCCGAACCCTACGAGGTGGACATCTTCAAGACCAAGAACGGCAAGCGCGTCGTTTTCCACGCCCTGATGCATGCCTGTGTGCGCATCGAGTTTGACGGCAAGGAAATCGAAATCGACCCTGTGGCCAAGTTGGGCGACCGCTCGGTGGACTATGCCGCAATGCCCAAGGCCGACTACATCTTGGTGACCCACGAACATCGCGACCACTACGACGAGGCCACGCTCCGCCTCCTCTCTGCCGATGCTACTCGGTTGATAATGAACCCCCGTTGTGCCGAGATGTTTGGTGCAGACAAGGCTGAGACAATGAAGAACGGGGACAAGAAACAAGTTTCCGACGACATTGCCATCGAGGCAGTACCTGCCTACAACACGACCGAGGGACACCTCCAGTTCCATCCTCAGGGGCGCGACAATGGCTACATTCTCACCCTCGACGGCCTACGCATCTACATTGCCGGCGACACGGAAGACATCCCCGAGATGGCCGACATCAAGGACATCGACATCGCCTTCCTGCCATGCAATCAGCCCTATACGATGACTACCGAGCAGGTTGTGCGGGCAGCCAAGACGGTCAAGCCCCGAGTACTCTTCCCCTATCACTACGGGAAGACCGACGTCTCCAGCCTTCCCTCCCAACTCGCCGACGCCGGCATCGATGTGCGGATACGGCACTACGAATAGTGCGATGCCTCGTTCTTTGCGGATTCGGCGCCGACCGATGTAGTCCACTATGCCCACCCTCTCGTTCCCGTGAGAAATGTCAGCATCCCCCCATGGGACTCCCCTTTTTTCACCCTCATAACAAAAAAAAGTGGCGAGGCATTCGGCGCTTCCCGTCTTTTTCACTATCTTTGCATGGAATTACTAACTAAAATCAATTTTCAGTATGTTTGAAGTTTTATCTACTCCCATCATCGTTGGATTGTTTGCAATCTGGTTCTGCTTCCTCCTGTTGTTCTACAAGGGTCAGCCCAAGGGCCTCTGGACATTAGCTCTGGCCAATACTGGCGAGCGTTTCGGCTACTACACCATGCTGGCCGTATTCGTACTTTTCCTGCACGACAACTTCGGCTTCGACTCAGGCTGGGCCAGTGAGACATTCTCCAACTTCCTGTTCGTCGTATATCTGCTGCCTCTGTTTGGCGGAATGCTGGCCGACAAGTATGGCTACAGCAAGATGGTGGTGACAGGCATCATGATAATGTTCTTCGGTTATCTGATTCTGTCCGTTCCCATGGGTGGCGCCACTCCTGCTATTGTAGCGATGGTCGCAGGCCTTTTGTTAGTATCGCTTGGCACTGGCCTCTTCAAGGGCAATCTGCAGGTGATGGTGGGCGACCTCTACAACTCCGCCGAGTTTGCCGACAAGCGTGCCAGCGGTTTCTCTCTCTTCTACATGGCCATAAACATTGGTGCCCTGTTTGCTCCCACGGCTGCCATCAAGATTATGGAGTGGGCACAGAATTCGCTGGACTACAGCAAGGCCGACTCCTACCATTTCGCATTTGCCGTGGCTTGCGTCAGTGTGATTGGTTCCATCCTGATTTACTACTTGGGCAAGAAGACTTTCGCCCATGTTATCGGTACGACCAAAAAAGCTGCCGCCACAGGTGACTCGCAGGCTGCAGCAGTGCCTGCCGAGAAAGACACGAAGGAGCGCATCGTCTGCCTCTGCCTTGTATTTGCCGTGGTTATCTTCTTCTGGATGGCCTTCCACCAGAACGGCCTCACCCTCACCTGGTTTGCAGACGAATATACGGCCACTACCTCTACAGGCATCGAGAGCATGATGTTTGACGTCCGCAACCTCTTGGCCGTAATCTTCATCGTCTATGGCCTGTTTGGCATCTTCCAGTCAAAGGGCATTGCCCGTATCTTGGCCGGATTGATGATCGTCGGCGCTGCAGCCTTCCTCTTCAATATGGTGCCCGGCACTGGTGTCGAGACTGCCATTTCTGCACCCATCTTCCAGCACTTCAACCCCTGCTTCGTAGTCATTCTGACTCCCGTCAGCGTGGCTCTCTTCAGCTGGCTGGGCAGCAAGGGCAAGGAACCCAAGGACCCCGTAAAGATTGGTTTGGGCATGTTGGTCGCTGCTGTGGCCTATCTGCTGCTTGCATTGGATTCCGTAGGTCTTCCCGCTGCCGACCCCGTAAACCACATCCATCAAGCCGACGTGGCTCCGACGCTGTTGGTTCGGACATACCTGATTCTCACCTTTGCCGAATTGCTGCTCTCGCCCATCGGCATTGCATTCGTCACCAAGGTTTCTCCCGTGAAGTACAAGGGCATGATGATGGGCGGATGGTTCGTGGCTACGGCGCTCGGCAACAAACTCGTCTCGATACCCGGCCACATGTGGGGCATGAACCTCTACATCGTCTGGGGCACACTGATGTGCATTTGCCTCCTCGCTGCCCTCTTCATCTTCTCTATCATCAAGAAACTGAACAAGGTAGCCTAAGCCTCCCGTTCCTCCGAGCAGCATTTTGAAAAAGACACCTCCTCTCTGGATAGCATGCGTGCCACTGGTCTTTCTGGTGGCACTCATTGCTTGTGTCGTATCCGTCTTTGGCGAAGAAACACTGGCCGGAGCCAGTCAGATAGCCCTCCTGACGGCCACCTCGGTGTGCGTCGTTCTGGGACTTACCACCCGTTCGATGACATGGGCCGACTTCGAGCGCCTCATTCAGGAACGTCTGGGCGGCATCTCCGTCTCCCTGTTCATCCTGCTGCTCATCGGCGCACTCGCCGGCTCATGGATGGTGGGTGGCATTGTGCCCACCTTCATCTGCTATGGACTCGATCTGATAAGTCCGCGTTGGTTCCTCGTGTCGAGTTGCCTCATCTGCGCCCTTGTCAGCGTGATGACCGGTTCCTCCTGGACCACCATCGCCACTATCGGCATTGCGCTGATGGGCATCGGCCATGCATTGGACATTCACGTCGGATGGACGGCAGGCGCCATCATCAGTGGTGCCTACTTTGGCGACAAGGTGTCCCCGCTCAGCGATACGACGGTGCTTGCCAGCAGTGTGGTGGGCACTCCGCTCTTCACCCACATTCGCTACATGATGTTCACCACGGTGCCGACATTTACGATTACGCTGCTCATTTTCACCTTCGAGGGAGCCGTACAGGGCGATGCCGACATGTCGCAGGTGGCAGCCGTACAGGAGGCGCTTGCCTCCACCTTCCACCTCTCCCCATGGCTCCTTCTGGTGCCAGTGATCACACTGGTGCTGATCGCCATCCGTGTGCCCTCGCTGGCTGTACTCTTCATCTCCATCCTGATGGGTGCAGTCACCGCTCTGCTGACACAAGGCCACCTTCTCGACGAGATCTCGATGGGGGAGGGCGCTACGCTGTTCGAGCAGCGCTTTCGGGCGACTTTTATGGTCATCTATGGCAGCACCAACCTCGACACCGGTTCCGATTCGCTGAACAGCCTCGTTTCCACGCGCGGCATGGCAGGCATGCTCGACACCATCTGGCTGATACTCTGCGCCACGATATTCGGTGCGGCCATGACGGCCTCCCGCATGATAGACCGCATCATGCAGTTGGTGATCCACCTTGTCCGAGGCACCGTCT
>JAILBW010000235.1 GCA_024680695.1 Bacteroidaceae bacterium | reverse complement strand
TGTACCTTTTCGAGCGAGAAACACTTCGAACTAAGGCCCTCCCCCTGCTTGCGCAAGCAAACGCCTTTGCTTGCTGTATTTTTCCTTGCCGCGTGCGCAAGCACAGTTTGCCCCGAACGCAACAATGTCACAGTGTCACATTAAGAATGTAAAATACGGCACGACAACAAATCTGCTGGCGGGCCGTATTCATTATGCGCTTTTCTTTATTTAACAAGCACCTTTTTGCCATCGATGATGTAGATGCCCTGCTGAGCCTTATCTACGCGTACGCCGTCGAGACGGAAGATGCCGAAGGGTACTGCGGGAGCAGCGTCCTCGGAGAGCGTTCCGACGCCACTCTCTTCGTTCAGTTTCTTCCACAGCAGTGCGGCCTCCTTGGACGAGAGAGCCTTGTCGTAGATGCGGGCAATTACCACGTCGCCCGTCCAGCCGGCATTCGCATCGGTGGCATTCGAGGGATCGCCGCCGATGCAGAACCAGTTGCAGCCAGTGGAGGCAAAGCGGTATTCGCCAGGAGCGCCCACCGACTTGCTGAGTTCACCATTGACGTAGATGGATGCCTTGGCCTCTTCCTTGTTCCATACGCCGATTACGTGATAATAGGTCTTAGCCTTGGGCACTACGGAACTGGTCACCCAGCGCCAAGTGCTGGAGCTCGTTTCGGTGACGTTGGGCAGGAAGGTGAACACGTTCTTGCCGTCGCTGCCATTAGCAGTTGTCTTGCTGATGAGGAAGCCTGTGCCGCCGCCCTGCATAGCGCTGAAGGGCTTGGCCTCTACGTCTTCGAGAGCACCCTCGTAGTCGCCCATCACCACCATTTCGAGTGTGTGACCATCGGCCAGGGCGTTGCGAACGGCTTCGTTCTCCTCGAAGTTCACCTTGTAGAAGCCCGTACAGTTCTTGCCCCAAGGATTCTCGAAGCGAGCCACATAGCGATTATAGGTCTCGTTGAAGTAGGTCGAGGATGTCTCTCCGCAGAGCTCTACGACGTTGTTCATCGGGGAGGCATCTTCGGCTGTACCGTCCTCCTTGAAGACGATATCGAGGACATCGGCCACTGGCATGTCGGGATCGACGGGAGCAACCACATCGTTGGTGTAGGTACCGTCCTCACGTTTGTAAACCACCTTGCTGTCAGCGGAGAGTACGGGATACACGTCCACGCCCAGTGTCTGATACCATACAGGAATATCGCTCTGTGAGTCGTTGAGCAGGTAGGTAATTTCGCCGCTGGCGAACATATCGTCGGTGGTACGCTGGCTGTCGAAGTAGTTTCTCACCTCGGTAGCGTTCGAACCCTTGCCGCCGAACGAAGGAAGCATGGTGGTGTTACCCTCGAGGACGCGGACAGCATGGTAAGCGTAGTTGCTCAGGTAGATCGTAGTGGCACTGCTCGACATGTAACCGCAGACACCGGCGACTGCCGTTGTGGACGACTCCACGACAGGCTGGTCGTTGAAGGTGAGGTTAATCACGCAGCAGTTCTCGATACGGCCCGATCCGTCGCGACCTACGATGCCACCACGAGCAACGGTTGCCGTGCTGTAGTTGTTGATAGTCTCGTTCTTGATGCAGAGGTTGCGCACCGTACCCGTATAGAGCAGGCCGATGAAGCCGACGTGGCTGGTGCTCGTCTGATCGATGTTGATAGTGAGGTTCGAGATGGTGTGTCCCTGACCATCGAAGACACCCCTGAAGGCACTTGCATTGGCGCTGGTGTTGCCGATGGGGATGTAGTTCTCGATGCCAGTCATGTCGATGTCGGCATCCATTACAGCCTTTGCCGTCCACTCGCCTTCATTGACAAGCGACGAGAAGATGAGCAAATGGCGAGCCTGGCTCAGGTGGTAAACGCCTTCCTCGTCGGAGGGCAGCGATATTTCGCCGTAAACCTGTTCAATCTCGGCAATGCGTTCGCGGGCCTGCTCCTCAGTCACAGTGCCGCCGATGTAGGCATCCCATGTCTCGTTGGTGACCTTCAGTACAGCCTTGTAATCGTCATCACCGAGCAATTCGGCACGGTAGAGCTTGGTGGCCAGGTCTTCGAGTCTCTCGGTAGCCTTGAGCATATCAACGTAGGCCATGCGGCAGGAGTACACTTTGGCGAAGAGTTCACTGAAGCGCTTGATAGCAGCCATCTTCTGGGCGCCGGTAGTGGCAGAGGCACTTTCCTCGATGGCAGCAGCGATCTGGCTGGTCAGTTCAGCGGACATATTGGGACTCTTGGCGTAGTCGGAGCCAGTGTCGGCCACAAAGTCGCGGATGACAGTGGCACGGGCCACAACGCTCTCCAGCACTTCAGACAACGCATCGTTGGCCTCATCGGCAGAACCGAGGTAGAAAAGGCGAGCGTTGGCGAAGGGCGTCCAGTTGCTGAGACTCGAAGCAAGGTCGCGCACACCCAGGGTGAGTGTACCGTCGGTCACTTCGACTGCCACACGGTTCAGATAGCGGTTGGCGTTGAAGGCGTAGGAGCAGCCCACCATATAGCCGGGAACCCAGCCGCTGGCATCGCGCACGTCATCATAATAGGTTACATCGAGGCTCGAGCCGGTGATGTGGCAGTTCACGCCATCCTCGGCATCCTCCTCGAAGACGGGATCTTCGCTGATGGCCATTATCGGGGTGACAACGTCATTCATGAAGATGCAGGACGTATAGAGCTTCGAAGCTACATCGTTGGCAGTGCGCGTAAAGCCGTTCAGCTGCAGCTCGTAGATGCCGTTGGGCAGTTCTGTCAGTGCCTGTTTCACGGTGAAGGGGCCATCCATACCGCGAACGACATGCATGACATCTGTGACGCCGCCATGAGCCATCTCGCCCGTACCTTCGACAGTCCAGCCATTGAAGCTGGCCGAGAAGTCGGGATTGTTCAGGACGACTGACATCTCAGAACCTACTGCGGGGTTCGAGAGTACAACGCGGAGGAGCAGCTTCTCCAGATATTCCTTCTCTGCGGCAAGTTCTTCGCCCGTCAGGGTGTGGTCGGCCAGGATAAAGGTGCTGTTACCGTTGGGGTAATCGCCGGGTTCAATTTCACTGCCTGCATCGAGATAGTCCTCGAGGAAGTCGCGATGGCTGTTCTGGATGTCCAAGGTGGCAAGCTGTTCACGCACCTCCTGACAGGCCTTCTCGTAGGCCTTATATTCGTTCACGGAGCGGCTGATGGCATCGCGCATAGTCTTTGCCTCGCCATAGGCGGCCAGGAAGGCATCGAGCGTAGCGATCTCCTCCCATCCGTTCACGACAGCCAGATAGTCGTCGAGCAGCTGCTGGGTGGCAATCGTCTGGTCGCATGCCTCGCTCTCCTGCGAAATAATGTAGGAACGGAAGGGGGGGAATGTCTCGTCATTGCCCACGTCGGAATACTCGTCGCCAGCCTTATAGACGATGCGGTGAGTAGAATCAAGCACAGGATAGGAGTCGACGCCGAGGGTCTGGAACCATGTCGGGTTCTGGAACTGCTGTCCGTTCAGCATCCAAGTCAGTTCGCCCGTCTCGAGACGGCCCTCGACGGCATCGCCGTCATAGCAGTTTGTAAACGTACCGCCGCCGGTGCTGATATAGCCTTTGTAGGTACTCCAGCAATTGACGTACTTCGAGGTGTTGTTGGTGTTGCCCGAGATACCGCCCAACTGCGGAACGGGCACGCCGATCTCCTCATTGGTGTAAACCAGCACGATGGAGCCGGCTGAGAAGCAATTGGTGAAGGTACTCTCGACAGCATAGCCAGCCAGCACGCCAATCGAGGCAGCGTGGTGATTCGAGGTCAGCGAGGCATTCACGACACCAAGGTTCTTCACCGTCGCGCTGTTGAGGCGGCTGAAGAGGCCAGCCTCGTACATTTCCTCGGTGGTGTAGTTGAGGTTCGAAACAATGTGACCCTGTCCGTCGAAGGTACCGCTGTAGCGTGCCTTTATTGGGCTGTTGTCGCCGAAGAGGCCGATGGGAGTGAAGTTGTCCACGCCAGCCAGGTCAATGTCGGCCACCAGAACGGCGTTGGCCGCGCTGTTACCGCCATTCACAAAGGCAGCGAACCACAGCAGCTGTTCGGGTGTGCCGAGCTGATATATCCCATTGACGGGCTGGAGCCAATCGGGTTCAGCATTGCCGCAGACGGTGCAGACGCCATCCACGAAGGTGTGAGGATCGCGAGTGCCGGAAGCTGAGTTGCCGTATGTCGGCTCACCCTTCGTCTTGCCGTCGCAGGTGAGGTCGCTGGCGAGGTACACGGGTTTGTGGGTTGTGTCGAGCACCGGCGAAGCATCCTCGCCGAGCGTCTGGAACCATACGGGATTGTCGCTCTGCGAACCGTTGAGCAGGTAGCAGATCCTACCGCTGGCAAAGTCCTCGGGAGTCGTATTGTTGTCGTCATAGTAGTTTGCCACCGTGGCCTTGCCGCCCTTGCCGCCATACGAAGGAACGGGGATGGCCTGTTCCACGTCGGGGAGGTAACGGAGGGCATTGAAGGAATAGTTGTTCCGATAGATCGTCGTCTCGGAGTCGGACATATAGCCGCAGACAACGCCGGCACGGGTGGTGCTGGCATTGGTGGGGCAAGCGTCGCGGAAGGTGAAGTTTATCACGCAGCAGTTCTCGATGGTACTCGAGCCGTTGCGACCAATCAGTGCGCCACGCGCCACAGCCAACGTACTGTTGTTATTGACTGTCACGTCTTTCAGGCACACATTGCGGAGGAAGCCCTTGAAGATAAGTCCGATAAAGCCCAAATGGTTGTTGTTTGTCTCACCGGTGGTGATAGTGAGGTTCGAGATGGTGTGCCCCTGACCGTCAAAGGTGCCGGTAAAGGCATTTCCGTTGGCGCTGGTAAAGCAGATGGGGGTGAAGTTCTCGATGCTGCCCATGTCGATGTCTTGCGTCAGTTTGTATTTGGCGCCCTGCACATCGCCTCGCGTAAAGGCATCGTTGGAGAGTTCCGACAGCTTCACCAAGTCGGCGGCTGTGGACAACAGGTAGTAGCCCTCCTCGTCGAGGGTGAAGGGCACCTGAGCACGAATCACTCCGAACGTACACAACAGTGTCGCCAGAGCAAGAGTAAGTTTGTGTTTCATTGCGTTTTATATTAAATAATGTAGAGTTAATGTCGAATACCGACTGCAAAGATAGCAGTTTTTTGTTACATCCCGAATAATTTGCCGAGTTTTTTTAGTTTGCCTGAACAATTACTCGGTTTTTCACGGATGCTTTGTGCTCGCCCAATCTGTCCGATTCGTTAAATCCGTGTTCGTTTAGAACAAAAACGACGGATTTCCTTTGTCATTCCGCTCGTTTGCACTACTCTGACCTCTGGTCGAGGATTCTTTGCACTAAAGGCAAAGCGCCACTTCTTCGAAGATGTCGAGCGGGCTGCACTCGGGCATGCCAAAAGAAATCTTTGGATTTCCTTTGTCATTCCGCTCGTTTGCACTATCTTTGTACCCCGTGAAGACGAAGAAAGACAAAACGAGACGCCGCGTTCGGGCCACTTTACGCTGGACGGCACTGACGCTTGCAGCCCTCTACTGCACATTCTTGCTGCTGGGTCGCCTGCCCATACTGCAACGTGCGGGAGCCGATGCCATCGAGCGAATGCTGGAGCAGAAGATGGGTTCGCGCGTTGCGCTCGGCCGCATCACCGTGGCCGCTCCAGCCCGTCTGATACTGGACGACGTCGATGTGTGGGACCTGAACGATTCGCTGGCGCTTCATGCCTCGAGGGCAAGCGTAAGCGTGGAGCTGCTGCCCCTGCTGGCCGGAAAGGGCGTCAGGCTGGGAGGCATACAGCTGTTCGGACTGGAAACCCAGCTCTATCGTGCTTCGCGCGACGAACCGCTCAACATCGAGCCGCTCATCAACGCACTTGCACGAAAGGATTCGAGCGGGACTGCCACGAACTTGCACATCGGACGTCTGCTCGTGAGGCGGGGTTGCATCACCTACGATTGTCCGGACGCAGCGACTCCCGCCGCCGGCAGGGTATGGAACCCCAACCACCTGCGGCTTCACGACATCAGCCTCAACGCCCAGTTGCACTATACCGAGGGCGACAGCCTGAGTCTCATTCTACGAAAACTGAGCCTCCGCGAGGAATCGGGTCTTCGACTGGAACGGATGCAGGGACGGCTTACGGCAGGGGAAGAAGGCGTGGAACTGACGGATTTCGAAGTGGTGACGGACAACTCATCCCTCTCGCTCCCCCACTTCAGCGCTACAGGCTCGTCTAACGTCCTGCGAACGGACAAGCTGGCCGAATGGATCAAGGGAGCCACATACGAGGGACAGATGGAAGCGAGGGTCGTACCGGACGAATTCACACCCCTGCTGCCCCGACTGAAGGAACTGGGCGCCTCGCCGATAGCCTTCGCCTGCGATATCCTTGGACGGGGAGACTGTCTCACACTTCCCCACTTGCTCGTCCGCGACGGGAAGAACGGCGAACGCCTGTTGGACGCCGCAGTGACAGCCGACTCACTGAGTGCACACCCGTTGCTGAGAGCCGACGTAAACCGACTGCACATCAGCGACGAATGGGCTAAGCGTATCGCCAGACTGACTCCGGCCAAAGAGGAGGATGTGGAGAGGCTTACCGAAATGCTTTGCCCAGCCGAGGCCGAAGGCTGGTTCAGCCACTCGATGGCCGACGCCACGACCGACACCGACCTGCACCTCCTCACTCCAGCCGGCATGGCCAACGTGAAGGGAAGGCTGACAAAGGCTGGTGAAGTGGATGTCCACACGACTGCCGAAGACCTGGCGCTGGGAACACTGCTCCCTCCGAAGTGGCGCGACAATTGTGGCATAATGTCGCTTCAGGCGCACCTGCAAGGACTGTTGCCGAAGGGCGACCGGCAGCCCGACCTGCACTGCGATGGTGTCGTCAGCATGCTGGAATTCAAGGGCCACACCTATCGCGACCTGCACTTCGATGCCTCGTGCCGCGAAGACAATTACCGGGCCACAGCAAGCCTGAACGATGCTGATGGGGATGCTGAGTTGCAGATCGACATGCGCCAGACGCCTTCCGGATACAAGTTGTTGGCCTGCTATGCGGCCATTCAAGACTTCAACCCTCACGCATTGGGCCTCACCACGGCATTTGCCGACGAGAGTTTCACACTCAACTTGGACGCCCATCTGCAGGGCACATCGCCCGAGCGCACCACCGGACGCATCAGCGTGGAGGACCTCTGCATCCACTCGGCTCAGATGGGCGACTGCCTGGCCGACTCGATTGTCCTGCGTAGCCAGCTGCGCGAGAACCAGCAGCACATCACCCTCCAGAGTCCGTTCATGACAGCCGAGGCCAGTGGGCACTTCCGCTGGAACCGCTTGCCGCACACACTGCGCCACATCCTGACGGCCCATATTCCGGGCCTCGGCGAGAAGGGCGGACAGGCATCGACTTTGGCATCGTCCGACGACATCAGTCTCACCGCCCACATACAGGACACCATCTTCCTGTCGCGTCTCACCGGCAAACCTATCGCCGTCCCGCAGCCCTCGACACTCAGCGCCCGCATCGACGGGAGCAGCGACATGCTCGAATTCCACACCCAGATACCCGAGCTGAAGTATGCCAACGAGCAACTGCGCCACATCGACTGCCACGCCCAGAGCCACGACGACCAAATGCAACTGAGCCTGCTCATGGAACGCCAGATGAAGGGAATGCCTATCACGATAGGTGCCGACATACACTCCAACGAGGAACTGCTGCGGGGACGCATGCACTGGAGGAGCCAGTCGGAACGCATGCAAATGGGCGAAATAGATGTCGCAAGCCGATTCTACGAGGATGCAGCGGGACGAATGGCGCTGCGAGGCAATGTCAACCAGTCGAACCTGATCATCAACGACACAGTGTGGACAGTACACCCCTCGCACTTCGACCTGCACGACGGCGTACTCGACGTCGATAGCCTCATCGTGTCGAAGGGCGACAAATACCTCTGCATACAGGGGCGGGTATCGGAGCAAGAGAGCGACTCGCTCATGGCCGACCTGCACAAGATAAACCTTGCCTATATCTTCGACCTCGTCAATTTCCATTCCGTCGAATTCGACGGCGAGGCCACCGGACGCGTCTATGCCTCGCATCTGCGGTCGAAGCCGCGTGCCGACGCATTCCTGCAAGTGAAGAACTTCACCTTCAACGAGGGCACGATGGGCGACATGGACGTTCACGGCAACTGGGACACCGAGCAGGGCAGCATCCGCCTGAACGCACTGATTCGCGATGCATCGGCCAACCATGAGACATCCGTCCAGGGGCGCATCACTCCCGGACGCGTCAATCCCGACAATGGCATCGACCTGCGCGTCCGCACCCGCCGATGCAACCTCCACTTCCTGAACAAATACACGAAGCATATCTTCTCCCACCTCTCGGGACGGGCCAGCGGCGAGGTGCGCATCTTCGGGCCCTTCAAGCACATCAACCTCGAGGGCGACATGCTCGTGGACGAAGCCGGCGTTCGCGTCACATCCCTCGGCGTGGACTATCATCTGGCAGGCGACAGCGTTCACCTGCGTCCCGACACCATCTGGCTGCGCGGCGCACGCCTCTACGACAACCTGGGTCGTTCGGGGATGGACGAGCACTGTGCCATCATGGACGTCCGACTGATGCATCACTACCTGAAGAACCTGCGCTACGACGTGCGGGCCGAGGCACGCAACGTCTTGGGCTACGACTTCCACGACTTCGGCGACATGTCGTTCTACGGCACCCTCTACGCCACAGGCAACGTGACGCTGAGCGGCCAGTCGGGCGAGATGACGGCCGACATCAGCGGATCCCCCATGCCCGGCAGCGTGCTGGTGTACAACTCCACCAGCCCCGAGACGCTCACCGAGGCTGGCTTCATCACCTACACCTCACCCAAGCCGGCAACCACACCGCAGAACGTCCAGCCACACATCGCCGAGGCTGAGGAGACAACGACAGACATCCGACTGAACTTCAACCTCAACGTCACATCCGACGCCACGTTGCGCGTCCTCATGGATGCCCGCTCGGGTGACAATATCAACCTGCACGGCAACGGCCACATCCTGGCCAACTACTATAATAAAGGTAGGTTCAGCATGTACGGCACCTACCACGTCGAGGACGGCATCTACAAGCTCTCCCTGCAGGACGTCATACACAAGGACTTCGTCTTCCAGCCCGGCGGCACCATTGTCTTTGGCGGCAACGCCCAGCAGGCCGCTCTCAACCTGAAGGCCACCTACACCGTACCCAACGTCTCGATGGACGACCTCTCTGCCACCACACTCGGCCTCTCCAACACCCGCGTCGATTGCATAATGAACATCGGCGGACGACCCCTCGCACCCGTAGTCACCTTCGACTTCGACCTGCCGATGGCCAACGAGGACGAGAAGAACATGGTGCGGCAGATGGTGAGCACCGAGGAGGAGCGCAACATGCAGGTCATCTATCTGCTGGGCATCGGCCGCTTCTACAGCTACGAGAGCCAATACATGGCTGGTTCAAACCAGAGCACCACGGCAGTGAACTCCCTGCTCAGCAGTTCCCTCAGCAGTCAGTTCAACCAGATTCTCTCCAACGCGATGGGCACCGACAACTGGAGCTTCGGTGCCAACCTCCGCACGGGCGAGACGGGATGGGACCAGCTCGATGTCGAGGGCATCCTCAGCGGCCGCATGCTGAACAACCGCCTTCTCCTCAACGGGAACTTCGGCTACCGCGAAAGCTACTATACGACGAACAACTTCATCGGCGACTTCGACGTCCGCTACCTGCTCACTCCCTCAGGCAGCATCGCACTGAAGGCTTACAACCAGACCAACGACCGCTACTTCATCCAGTCGTCTCTCACCACGCAAGGCATCGGACTGCAGTTCAAGAAGGACTTCAACCGATGGCGCGAACTACTGCCAAAGAAAAAGAAGAAAAAGACCGTGAACCATTGAACGTAATTCATTGAAAATTGACCATTTATTTCATTGACCATTGAACATTGAACTCTTGAACTCTTTAACTCTTTAACCTATAACCTATAACCTATAACCTATAACCTATAACCTATAACCTTTAACCTTTACAAGACCACAATGAAACCCAATCTTTTCCTCGGCATCCTGCTTGCCACCCTTACATTCACCACCTCCTCCTGCCAGAAACAGGAGATGACAGAGACCACCCGCGAGCAACTGCTCGACAAGATTCGCGGCGGATGGGCCGGACAACTCATCGGCTGCACCTACGGCGGCCCCACCGAGTTTCGCTACCGCGGCGAGGTCATCCCCGACGAGACTCCCATCCAGTGGAATCCCGGTTGCGTCGCCTGGTACTACGACAACCAGCCAGGTCTCTACGACGACCTCTACATGGACCTCACTTTCGTCGATGTCCTGCACCGCCTCGGCCTCGATGCCCCCACCGACTCGCTGGCAATGGCCTTCGCCCACGCCCCCTATCCGCTCTGGCACGCCAACCAGGCCGCGCGCAACAACCTGCTCAACGGCATCCTCCCTCCCCTCTCCGGACATTGGACCAACAACCCTCATGCCGACGACATCGACTACCAGATTGAAGCCGACTTCGCAGGACTCGTCTCGCCCGGTATGCCCAACGCCGCATCCGCACTCTCCGACCGCGTAGGCCACATCATGAACTACGGCGACGGCTGGTATGGCGGTGTCTTCGTCGGTGCCATGTATTCGCTGGCCTTTGTGCGCAACGACGTCCGCAGCATCGTCTGCGACGCCCTCCAGACCATCCCCGCGGGGAGCCGTTTCCGCCAGTGTATGGAGGACATCATCGCCTGGCACTCCCAGAACCCCGACGACTGGAAGGCCACCTGGCAGCTCTGCCAGGACCGCTATGCCGACGAGGTAGGCTGCCCCGAGGGAGTGAACGCGCCGCTCGACATCGACGCCCTCATCAACAGTGCCTACATCGTCATCGGCCTACTCTATGGCGACGGCGACTTCGCTCGCACACTCGAGATCTCCACCCGTTGCGGACAGGACAGCGACTGCAACCCTGCATCGGCAGGAGGCATCCTCGGCTGCATGCTCGGCTACAGCAATATCCCCGAGGAATGGATGAACAACCTGCGCGAAGTTGAGGACCGCGACTTCGCCTACACCCACATCTCCATGAACCGTGCCTATCAGATGACCCTCGACCTCGCCCTCCGTCAGATTGAGGCACAAGGCGGTCGCGTGGGTGAAGACATCATCGCCATTCCGCTGCAGCAGCCCCAGCCCGTCCAGATGGAGCAGTCGTTCCCCGGCCTGCGCGTCGCACAGATTCTCGACGGACGGCAGATTCAGGACCTCGACTCGCTCTCGTTCGAGGGCACCGGCATCGTGGTGCGCAGCTATGTGAACAGTCCCGACCCCGCATACATCGCCGAAGTCGATGTCACGATAGACGGACAGCACACACAGACGGTGCAGGCCCCCGTTGCATTCCACAACCGCCGCCAGGAACTCTGCTGGGACTACGGCCTACAAAACGGTCCGCACACCCTCTCCCTCCGCTGGCTGAACCCTATCGAGGGCGCGGAAATCAACTGCTACCGCATCATCATCTACGGTACGACGGAATAGGCGACATGAATACATACGATTTCCCTGACAGCAAATGTCTTGTTGTCTGCGGTGACATACACGGTGACTTCAATCTGCTGGTGAACAAAATATGTGTGCAGTACGAATCAAGCCCCAAATCGGCCATTCTTCGACAAGCGAAGAACTCTTGTACCCTTGAGCTTTTGAAGCTCCCTATTCCTTGAAATATTCAAATATTCAAATATTCAATTATGACAGGAAGGTTTTTCCAATCTTCCCGTCATAATTTGTAATTAAGTAAATATTATTTACAATCGTTTTTTTA
>JAILBW010000181.1 GCA_024680695.1 Bacteroidaceae bacterium | reverse complement strand
TGAAGTGACCCCAAGAAGTTGGACGGGTTAAACATTTACGTATTTAATTGAGTCATTCTGTATTGTACTGGACTCATACCATTTAACTTGATTTTTATTCTTTTATTGTTATAATAGTCAATATATTCTTCTAAAGCCTTGATAAATTCTTCTGGGGAATCAAAGTTTTCTGCATATAGCAGTTCCGACTTCATTATCCCAAAGAAATTCTCAGCCACAGCATTGTCTAAGCAGTTTCCTTTCCTTGACATGCTTTGGATGATATCATGGCTTTGTAGTTTTCTGCAATATCCGTAATGCTGGTACTGCCATCCCTGGTCAGTGTGTATAATAAGGCCTTTCAGATGACTGACTTTGGCAAAAGCCTTATCCAGCATGTCATGTATCTGCTCCAAATTGGGTGTAGTAGAAATATTGTAAGAGATCACTTCTCCATTGAAGAGATCTAATAAAGGAGAAAGGTATAGTTTGGTTTGCTTTATATTTATCTGAGTAACATCAGTTACCCATTTCTGATTAGGCGAACTAGCCTTAAAGTCTCTCTCCAGTATATTAGGAGCAATACGACCAACCTCTCCTTTATAAGAGCGGTATTTTACCTTGCGTATCTGGCATTTCAAATTCTCTGACTTCATGATGCGCTGCACCGTTTTGTGGTTAATGACGTATCCTCTGTTCCGCATTTCTGCCGTTATCCGTCTATAGCCATAGCGGCCCTTATGCTCATGGAAGATACTTTTAATTTCTTCTCTTTCGTGTTTGTACTTATCCACACCTTCTTTAAGTTTCTTCAAGTGGTAGTAGAACACGGAACGTGCCATCCCATTAATCTCCAACAGTATGTTGAGTCCAAACTCCGGCCTTAATGCTTGGATGACTTGCGTCCAGAACCTCTGAGCCTGGACTCCTCTTCTTCCATCAAGGCCTTCGCTTTTTTTAGCAATGCATTCTCTGCTCTCAGGCGAAGGTTTTCAGCCTGCAGTCGCTCTAATTCTGCTTTGGAGTCATACTTTTCTTGCTTTTGCTGCTTCATGTCTTTTGGCTTCCGACCTCGGCGCTTAACCTCATACAACGCACTGTAACCTCTATTACGGACTATACGTACCCATGTCTCAAGATTAGTGCGACTGATGTCTGCGGAGGTGTAAATCTCGCGCAAAGATAAGTCTTTTTCCAGATACAAACGAACTAAATGTTCTTTTTCTGCACAAGAAATCTGCCTGTAGGTCTTATGACGTACTAAACCAGCCTCTCCTTGTTCATCATAACGACGTACCCACTCGAGAATCTGATCACGCCCTGTGTGTAGGTCTTTGCATAACTGGACGATGGGTACGCCAGACTTTACCTTTAATACTGTTTCTAATCTTTCTTTTAATGAATGAAAACTACTCATAATGTACCTCTAAAAGCTTTATGTCTAACTTTAGGGGTGCATTTCATTTCGAGCCAAGCTCAAAGGTACGATCGACTGGTCGGAATGCAAAGGAAAAGCGTGTTTTTCTTCCGCTCTCGGGCGAAAGTGCCTAAAAAAGAGTGCAAGCCTTGCCCATGTCGGAATATTTCTGTAACTTTGCTGTCGCATATTTGTTAATACATCAAAAACGATGAAGGAGACATTTCGCACTCATTTCCCGCTGGCCATCCTTGCGGGACTCTGTATCTCAATCGGATGTACGGTGAATATGAAGGTGGGAGGCGTGGCTGGCGCTGTGCTTTTTGCCTTCGGACTCACCACTGTGGTCTATTACGGGCTGAAGCTCTATACGGGCACTGCAGGCTTCATCCGCCGACGTGGCGAATGGGGCATGCTCGCCATCGTGCTGCTTGGCAACATCGTGGGCTGCCTGTTTACTTCGCTTGCCTTGCGCTATGCCCATCCCGACCTGGTCGATTCGGCTGCCGCAATACTTTCGGCGCGCATGGCGAAGGGTGCATTGGCATGCTTCCTTCTGGCCATCGGTTGCGGATTCATCATGACTACGGCCGTCTTCTTTGCGCGCCAAGGCAAGATGCTCCCGCTGCTGCTTGGCGTCCCCGTCTTCATCCTGTCTGGCTTCGCCCATTCCATAGCCGATGCCTTCTATTTCCTCACGGCGCCGTGGGAGCAGCTGCTCCAGTGGCCAGTTCTGGGACTCTACGTCTGCGAGGTGTTGGGCAACTTCGTCGGCTGCAACCTCTATCGGTGGGTCGCCCCTCGCGAGAAGGAGGCGCACGCCTGATGAGTCGTCGCTTTTTGTGCTTGGCACTCCTGTGTGCCTCAGCCCTCTGTGCGGCGACCTGTGCTGCGCAGTCCAACGATGGTGCACGGCTCGAGGAGTACGTCGAGAAGGCCGACAACTGTTTCCGCATGGGGCAGACGGAGCTGGCTCGCGAGTTCGTCGACTATGCCCTTTCCATTGACTCGGCCGATACGCGGGCGCTGCTGCTGAAAATCGGAATCTGCACCACCCTAAAGCAACTGGAGGAAGCACTCGATGCCTGCATCCGTCTCAAGGCCTGCCCTGGCGAGAAACCTGTGGAACTCTATACGCGCTGGTGCGCCATCTACATGCAGATGAACAATCCCGCGGCGGCGCGCGGCATCGTGGACGAAGGGCTGCGGGCATATCCAGAGAGCTTTGCCCTAAACTACAGCCGCGGGCATGTGTTGATGGCTTTGGGCGAGTATCGTGAGGGTTACAGCTGCTACGAGCGTGTATTCCGCATGGATCCGCTGGCCGACGGGCCACCGTTCCTGCTCGGCATGCGATGGGATGGCATGGGACAACTGGCCAAGGCACTTTTCTTCTACCTGCAGAACCTACTTGTGAAGCCCAGCGGACAGGCGGCCGAAATCATCGTGAAGCAGCTTGCTTGGTGGCCTTCGCGCGAGACGTTGCCCATAGAAACGGCTGGCGACGAGGACTTTCTCATTTTCGAATCGTTGCGCGACATCCACCAGAGCCACGCCACCTACGGATTGCCCTATGCCGTGCTCAGCCATTCGATGAACGTCCTGCTGCGCAATCATCCTGTGCGCGACGAGGGTTACAAGGCACGAAGCATCTTCGAGGCGGACGATGCGGTGAACGAGACATTCCGCCTCCTCTATGCCGACATGCGCTGCAAGGGACTGCTGGAAACGTTCATGCACAATGTCGTTTCTGTTTCGGACAACCCGCAGAACAACCTCTGGCTTTCCAGTCACGAAGACGATATTCATCGTCTGGCCGATTATGTTTCCACCATTGTTCCTCTCTTCGAGAAGCCCTGATTGTATTCCTTTTCTCCGGCCGTAATGCTTCGATAGCAAGTGGCACATTGTTGTCCATGCAGTAGGATGTGATTCAAGAAAGTGTTCAAAAATGTGTTTTTCCCCCCGCAGTTTTGTTTTTTTTATGCATTTACAATTGTTTTGTCGAATTTTCTTTCTACCTTTGCCTTGTCGTATGAATTTTTGTCGCGGTGGACTTCTTGCCTTTCCGCAAGGCGTCAAATCCCGCACAAGGTGATACGGTGAATATTTTATTGTTGATTAGATAGTTAAAGGATAAAGGGATTGAAAAAGATATCAGTTAATACGGCTGTATGGCCCATGTAAGGAACTTAGACATGAATAGAAAGACTTTTGTCAATAGCATTATGGAAAGCTATTTCTCGCGTAATGCGATGCCATATTGGGCAGTACTTCTCTTCGATAGCGCAGTGGTTCTGCTCTCTTATTTACTTCTGTACACAATGGACCACGGCAGCTGGGACACCATGAAGGAGTTCCCTTCTGTGCTGGCCACACTTGTTATCTACCTGATTCCGTATGTGTTGGGCTTCCGCCTTTTCCATACCTATTCGGGTGTGATGCGCTATTCGTCGTTTGTCGATCTTCTTCGCGTTGGGTCGGCTACGCTCGTCGGCGTTGTGGGAGGCTTGATACTCTGCTATGGTATCCCTGCGCGTGCATGGTTCGAGGATGTGCGTCCTCGCGAGGTTGTCTTTGCCTGGCTGATGGCCACGCTGCTGATGTTCGGCGTGCGCATCTTCATGAAGTTCATCTTTGAGCAGATTCGTGGCGGCAACTCGCGTCGCCGTGTGTTTATCTATGGCACCAAGGCCGGTGGCATGGCTCTTGCCAAGAGCATCCGTCTCGAGGTGGCATCGGGATTCCAGCTTCAAGGCTTCGTGAGCGACTCGAACGACATGCCCGGCCACATGCTCCAGGGCGTCAGGGTGTACCCCAACGACGAGCATCTTGTGGAGAACATGAAGGCTCGTCGCGCTACGGCCATCCTGATTTCGCCGTTGAAGACCGAGCGGTTCATGGCTAACGAGAAGATGGCCGACATGCTCATGGAAGCTGGCATTCGCATCTATACGCCCAACTTTGCCCAGCGATGGGACGGGAAGAGCGACATCAGTACGTCACAACTGCGTGAGGTAGAGATTGAAGACCTCCTTCCGCGCGAAGAGATTCAGGTGGATCTCGACGCTGTGGCTGAACTGCTGCGCGGCCGTCGCATCCTTATCACTGGCTCGGCAGGAAGCATCGGTTCCGAAATGGTGCGACAAATTGCGCAGTGGGAGCCTTCGCAGCTGATTCTCATCGACCAGGCCGAAACGCCGCAACACGATGTGCGCCTGATGATGGCTCGCGACTATGCTGGCATAAAGAGTGAGATTATCGTCTGTGACATCTCCCACAAGAGTCGCATGGAGAGCATCTTTGCACAGTATCGGCCCGAGTACGTCTTCCATGCTGCTGCCTATAAGCATGTCCCGATGATGGAGGACAATCCGAGCGAGGCTGTGCAGAACAATATCGAGGGCACACGCATCTTGGCCGACTTGGCTGTGAAATATGGTGTCAAGAAGTTCGTGATGATCAGTACTGATAAGGCCGTGAATCCCACAAATGTGATGGGTTGCTCGAAGCGCATCTGCGAGATATATGTGCAGTCGCTGGACAAGGCCATCAAGGATGGTCACATCGTCGGCGAAACGCAGTTCGTGACCACTCGATTCGGTAACGTACTCGGGTCTAACGGATCGGTAATTCCCCTGTTCCGCGAGCAGATTCGCAAGGGAGGTCCCGTGACGGTGACGCATCCCGACATCATCCGTTTCTTCATGCTCATCCCCGAGGCTTGCAAACTCGTGCTCGAGGCTGGTACGATGGGGCATGGCGGTGAGATCTATGTCTTCGACATGGGCAAGCCAGTGAAGATTGCCGACTTGGCACGGCGCATGATCACTCTCAGCGGCGCAAAGAATGTGGAAGTGAAGTTCACAGGACTGCGTGACGGTGAGAAACTCTATGAGGAAGTCCTCAACGATGCCGAGAAGACGAAGCCTACTTTCAACAAGAAGATAAAGATTGCACAGGTGCGCGAGTACGACTACGACGAAGTAAACACTTGGCTTGACGACCTCTTGTCGATTAGTTTCGAGTATGACAATATGGAGACGGTGCGCAAGATGAAGCAGATTGTGCCCGAGTACAAGAGCCAGCACTCGATCTATCAGCAGCTCGACGCATAACCTCCTCCCTTAAGCCAGAGTGCCCGCTTGTGCCAACAAGGGAACTTTCTTGCGCAGACAGGAGAGTTTTCTTGCGCAGACAACGGAACTTTCTTGCGCAGACAGGAGAGTTTTCTTGCGCAGACAGGAAATTGTCCTTGCTTTAACAGGGGCATGCGCTTTCGCAAGGTACTATATTCTTTCTTGATAAGTTTGGCTTTACCAACTTAAATGGTGACATCCGTAGGCCCTTATTTGCGGTATGATAAAAACAAAGAATCCTTCAGACGCCTTTTGTCCGAAGGATTCTTTGTATGCTGCGCTGCGTGAGTTCAGGCAATTGTATCTTCCTTATTCCTCCATTACGCGGCTCATTCGCAGCAGGTGGTTGATGGTGTGGATGGCGCAATTCATCCACATACTGTCCGCCGAGAGCGATTTGGAACGCTGCCACAGAGTGGGGATGTAGCCAGAGCGAGCATCCTGAACGAGTGTCATGGCATTCGTCAGCGCAACGGCCTTGGCCAGGGCCACCTCGTCGCCCGTAGCCATATAGCATGCAATGAACCCGCCTGCCACATTGCAGGCGCTGGCATCCACTGACATCTGGTATTTATACTGCTCGAACACGCAGGGAGTCGCATGCTTGCGGATGCCGTCGGCTTCGGGCTTCATGTCCCAGAACACGAACTGGTCTTCGCTCAGTCGCATCAGGTCGCGTGCGTCCTGCAGGTCGTCCTTTGTCGGTGACGGTTTTCCATACAGATAGTCAGCATAGGGAGCAGCAGTACAGTTGGTCAGGTTCTGATAGGGCTTCAGGTTCATCACCGATACGTCTTCGAACTGTCCCGTCATGTCGAAGCTACGTATGGCGACATTGTGCATCCATTTCTCGCCCTTCTGCCGCATGTCTTCGTAGGCATCGATGCCGTATTCGTTGTGCAGGCGGCGCAGGTATTTCAGCAAGGGATGCAGCATGGCATTGCGGTTGTTGACAGGGGCGGCAGTGCTGTAGACAAGCTTTATGGGCATACTGCCGTCGGGACGTTGCAGTCGCCGGTATGTATCTGTAATCCCCATGGCCCAGTCGTAGTATTGGCGGTCGTTTGTCTCGTTGTAGAGGTCGAGCAAGGCATTGGCCACGGTGAGTGCCTCCATGCACATCGTGGCATCCTCGCCCTCCTGTTTAGTGATGGACGCATTCACGAGTACGCCGTTGTAGTACGTCGGCGGGAAGCAGGCCAGAGGACCGTCCTTCGGTTGGCTCACACTTTGCAGGAAGGCGGCGATGTTGCGTGCAATCCGCAGGGCGGCTTCGCGTTCGTCTGGGAAGTAGTGAGCCACAAGGCATTCGTTGCTTATCGAGCTGCCCAGTATTTTGCATGCGTAGGTGTTCAGTCGGTAGCTCATGTCGGGCGTCTGGTTCTCCAGCCAGTGTTGCATGATTTTCGTGCGATGCAGGTAGAGCATGCCTTTCAATGCCGCTTCCTTGTAGGGGCGAGCCTTCATGTTGTACGGACCACAGAAGGGAAAGTCGCGCAGGAAGGTGCGATGCCCCAGTGTGTCGGTCGTCTCGATGCCCGATTTCGTGATGGGGAAGACGTTGAGTGTCAGTTGTGTGCCGCCCGGAATCTGTTCCCAGATGGGCGACAGGTCGGCCTTCGGGCTGCGTGCCTTCATCTCCCATTTCTTTCCGTCGGTGTCGGATAATATAAATAGGTATGCGCGCGCGAGGGGACGCTCTGGGAAATCGAAGGCTGGGGCAAAGATGAACTTCTTGGCAAACTCGTTCCAGAACGGGTTGATGCCATTCGTGCCTGGGCGCACTGGTTCGCGGTATTCCTTCCGTGCCTGTGCGTTCACACGTTTGTAATTAACCTCTCGGGCCTGAATCGTCAGGGCCTGAGCGAGCAGCAGTGTAATTACGAGTTGTTTCATGCGGCTTATACTTTTAACTATTTATCTCCTTGACATTCTTGGACAAGCAAAGCGGCAGAGCCGAGCAGATCCTTGAACTCTTGAACCCTTGAACCTTTGAACCCTTATTTAAACAATTTGCTGAAGTCCTCCAGTTCAGTTGGTTCCATCAGGGCTTTTGCCTTCCAGTCCTCCGTGCCGTAGGCGCCGGCCTTCGTGTAGTCGAAGGGCTTGAAGCCAATCTTTTTTGCCACCTTGCTGTTGACGAAGTGGAAGTCGCCGTTCTTCGGATTGCGGAAGCGCGGATCCTCGTTGATGCTGTGCGGCTCCTTCTGCTTTTTCCATTCAGCGAAGTCGTGTCCCATTATCTTCAGCGGATTGCCTGACGCATCGAAGTAGCAGTTCCAGTCAGTGTCTGTGATTCCCTTTTCCCATGCGCCCTGCAAGGTTGCTCCGCGTTCCATTAGGATGATGTTATGCTCGAAGCAGAACGAGCGATGCTCCTCGACCCGGCTGTACTGAATCTGTTGCAGCCAGCCCCAGGCAAAGATGTTGTTGCGGATGATGTTGTCCTTGCCGTAGTGTTGGTGGAAGCCTCCGCACTTTGTGTTGTACACCAGATTGTTCTCCATCACGATGCCTGTGCTGCCTTCGTCGGTGTAGAGTCCCCAGCCTCCGTAGTCGTAGGACCACACATCGTGAATCACATTGTCGTGGACGCGTGTGCCGGGCTGAATACCAAGCGTATAGACGGCTCCCATGTCCGACAGTTCGCCCCATCCGATGTGATGGATGTGGTTCCATCCCACTTCGTTGTCGTGTGCCGGATTGCGCGCATAGCCCCAGACCCAGCCGACCGAGACGCCAGTGTAGCGCAGGTCGCATATCTCGTTGTGCAGGATGCGGTTGTGTGCCGAGTGGAAGATGATGACGCCTCCGGCACAGGGGAAGGTCAGTCCCAGGTGCCTGAGGATGCAGTTTTCCACCAGTGTGCCGTCCGTGACATCATCGCCCTCGTCGGGCAGGTGATAATCGCCTATCTGGATGCCGCCAGCGCCGATATCGTGAATGAAAGTGTGCAGTATCTTGTTGTCATGACATTTTTCGCGCAGCCAGATGGCATAGTTGCCTGTGTGCTGCACCTCGCAGTCGTCGATGACGATGCGTCGGGCACAGTCGGCCATGATGGCGGCATCCAGTCCGGCCGCCACCTGCTGTGCTTCGTGCCCGTTGCGTGGCATGTAGCTTGCCGTGTAGGCAAAGGTGATGTGGCGGAATGTCTTGTCGCAGACGGGTGTCTCCGGCGTTCCCTTGATGATGAGTGCCTGCGGGAGCACCGAGGCGTAGCATTCGGCAGTGGCGATGTCCTCACCCTCGCGCGGAATATAGAGCAAGGTACCTTCAGCGTCGAGGAACCATTCGCCCGAAGTGTTCAGTGCGGCGCGGTAGTTCTCCAGAAAGTATTTCGAACCATTGCGGATGGCGTTCCACGTCTGCATGCCTCGTCCCGTGGTGAAGAAGCAGCCCGAGTCGGGGACTGCGTATTGAATGAACTTCGATGTGTTGTCCCACTTGTGATAGAAATGTGCCACCACCTGCTCCACTTCGGGCTGTGTCATATTCCGCAGCTCGTCCAATTCGCTGGGATTTACGCGGATAGTCTGTGTAGCGTAGGGCGGCCTGCGGCTTGCGTCCTTAAAGTGGATGTCCTCGCTGGCGTCGTTTACGGTGTAGAAACCCTTGTCTGGCGTGCGAGCCCTGGTGGCGCGCCGTCCGTTGATGAACAGTTGTTCGAAGCGCCACCCGAAGTTCGCCGCCTCGGGGACGCGGCATTTCCACCATCCCTCGGGCGTCAGGCTCCATCCGCCGATGCGCCGTCCTGCACTGATGACTGGTTTGTTCTTGCTGTCGCCTTCGAAGACAATGGGCCGAGCGTCCTGTTCTGTGAGCACGATGGGGCGGTCCAGGTCGTAGGTGCCCGCCGCCAGATGGATGTAAAGCGTATCGCGGCCTGCCGTCTGCCTTGCCTGCGCGATGGCTGCGAAGAGCTGTTCGGTGGTGCTCACTGAGATATGCTGCTGTGCATTGCCGTACAGAAAACTGCACATAAGGCCGAGGAGAAGAAGAGTCCGTTTCATTGTTTTTGCAGTTATTTAGAGTTGAAGTTCAGAGATTTATGAGTTCTTTCGAAAGCCGACGTCCTGTCCCCTCACATCGGGAATGACTGCCGTGCCGTCCCATGCCAGTAGTCCGTTCACCCAGGTCCGCTCCACGCGCCAGCCGAGTGTGCGCCCCTCCATCGGACTCCATCCGCACAGGCTTTGGAGGCATTCCTTTTCCACCTGCCATCGGACGGGACGCAACAGTGCCAGGTCGGCCTGATAGCCTTCGCGGATGAATCCGCGCTGTGCGATGCCGAAGAGTCGGGCAGGCGCATGGCACATCAGTTCGACCACACGGCAATGGCTGAGTACGCCTTCGTCGGCCAGCGTAAGCATCGCAGGCAGAGAGAATTGCACCATCGGCATGCCGCTGGCTGCGCGTCGGCATCCACCCTCCTTCTCGCTGAGCTGGTGGGGCGCATGGTCGGTGGCGACGAGCGCGATGCGTCCGTCGTTGAGTGCCTGGCGCAGAGCCTGGCGGTCGCTGGACTCCTTGACGGCTGGGTTGCACTTGATCCGAGTCCCCAGTCGGGCATAGTCTTCGCGCGAGAACAGCAGATGGGCGACGCAAGCCTCGGCCGTGATTTGCGGGTCGAGGGGGGAGAAGAGCGAGAGTTCGCGTTCCGTAGTGATGTGGGCCACATGGAGGCGGGCTCCTGTCTCGCGGGCCAGACGGACAGCCAGGGCAGTGCTGGCGTAGCATGCCTCGGCATCGCGAATGTCGGGATGGAAAGCCACGTCGGGGTCGTCGCCATGCAGCGCCTGCATTTCCTGCATGCGGCGGTTGATGCGAGCGGTGTCCTCGCAGTGAGTCATCAGCAGGGTGGGGCAGTGGCGGAAGATGCGGCGCAGTGTCTCTTCGCCGTCCACCAGCATGTTGCCCGTACTGCTGCCCATGAACAGCTTTACGCCCGGTGTGCGGCAGATGTCAATATGCTGGATTTCATCGAGATTGTCGTTCGTGGCACCGAGATAGAAGGCGTAGTTTACATGGCAGTGGCGGGCGCCGAGCTGCATCTTCCTTTCCCATTCGGCGATGGAAGTCGTCTGCGGGATGGTGTTGGGCATGTCCAGCACGGTGGTCACTCCGCCGGCCGCTGCCGCTCGCGTCTCGCTCTCCATCGTGGCCTTGTGGGTGAGGCCTGGCTCGCGCATGTGGACATGGTCGTCGATAGCGCCCGGAATCAGCGTGCAACCCTCCGCTTCGACCACTTCGGCACCGGGCAGGCAGATGTCGCCCTCGCGCTCGATATGCTCGATGGTTCCGTCGCTGATGAGCAGCGAGCCGCAGTAGCTCTCGCCTTCGTTCAGTATGGTTGCATGCCGGATAATGGTCTTCATTGGCGTCCCTTGATTTTCGAAAGACGTAGGCGAACGACTCCGAAGAGCGCCTCGCTGAAGATGCCGCCGCTCATCTTGCTGGTGCCCAGTTCGCGGTTCACGAAGATGACGGGCACCTCCTTTACCTTGAAGCCGAGGCACAACGCACTGTATTTCATTTCGATCTGGAATGCATAGCCCTTGAAGCGAATCTTCTCCAGGTCGATGGTCTCGAGCACTCGGCGGCGATAGCAGACGAAGCCTGCCGTCGTGTCGTGGAGCTCGATGCCGAGCACCGTGCGGACATACTTGCTGGCGAAGTAGGACATCAGGACGCGGCCCATCGGCCAGTTCACGACGTTCACTCCCGTCACGTAGCGGCTGCCGATGGATACGTCGAAGCCCTCGTCGTGACAGGCGGCGTAGAGGCGAGGCAGGTCGGCCGGCGCATGGCTGAAGTCGGCATCCATCTCGAAGATGTAGTCGTAACCCTCCGCGATGGCCCACTCGAAGCCTCGGATGTAGGCCGTCCCGAGTCCCAGCTTGCCTTCGCGCTGAATCAGGAACAGGCGGCCCTCCAACTCGGTCTGCATCAGGCGTTTCACGATGGCGGCCGTCCCGTCGGGACTTCCGTCGTCGATCACCAGCACGTCGAAGCCTTTCTCCAGTCCCGTGACCGCACGGATGATGGCCTCGATGTTCTCTTTCTCGTTGTAGGTGGGTATGATGACAAGGCTGTCATTCCTCTCTCTCTCTGCCATAGTTGGTATATTTCTTTCTTTTGTCCGAGTCGGGGAGGGGGCTTCTCTTTCCCCTTTTCCCTTATTTGCCCTTCAAAGTTACGACATTCCCGCGAGACGGCCAAATCCTTTGCCGCTTTTCTTCTCTCACACACAATTCAAGGTGGGTCCGGATTTCTGTGATGCAACAGAAGAAGGACGCAAAGCCCCGGTCTCCGCTTGCATAAAGCTGACGGCGGTGCTTGCTGTCGTTCTCATCATTACATCGAGTGTGTAATGGCTTTACATCTGTAGTGTAATCGCGTTACATCGTGCGTGTAATCGAATTACACGATGATGTAATAATCGTGTAATCAGGTCACCTTGCTTGTCCGACAACGTTTATTTTGCACGAAACTGCACCCGAAATACCGTTCATTTTCGCAAAATCGCACCCAGATCTCCACAAATTTGAAAAAAATGGTGCTTTAAACAGCACTTTTTTCACGAAATCTAAGCAGAAAATGCGCCTGAAACCGCATTTTTGGCAATCATCTATCACATCTATCACACCATCTATCACTCCCCAATCCCGCTGCCACAGCGGGTTTGTGATAGATGTGACAGATGTGATAGATGTGATAGATGTTTTTCACTTTTCTGGTGGGTTCTAAAAATTAGCTTTGAACTATGCTTAGGCTATTTTTGAGCAGATGTGGCTTCAAGTCCGAAGAAGCGTAGCGAGCTACGGTTCAAGGAATTGGAGTCGAAGATGCCAAAAAGAGACAAGCATAGACAAAGATAATCCACCTGAATTTGTTAATTATTAGAACACACCTTCAGTTTTGTGCAATCATTTGCAGGAACTCGTCCTCCGAGACGATACGCACTCCCAGCTTGCTGGCTTTCTCCAGTTTGGCCGGCCCCATGTTCTCGCCCGCCAGCACGAAGCTGGTCTTCTGGCTGATGCTGCCCGAGTTGCGGCCTCCGTGCTGTTCGATGAGGGTCTTGTACTCGTCGCGGCTGTGATGCTGGAAGACTCCGCTGATGACGATGCTTTGTCCGGCCAGACGGTCGCTCTGTGCGCTGAGCTGTTCCTCCGAGAGCGTCATCTGAAGTCCGTATCGGCGCAGGCGCTCGACGAACTGCTGGTTGCGCGGCTCGGCGAAGTAGTTGATGACGCTCTGCGCGATGACCATTCCGATGCCGTTTATCTGAAGCAGGCTCTCCAGCGAGGCCGAGGCCACCGCCTCCATGCTGCCGTAGCTGCGGGCCAGAGTCTTGGCGGCTATCTCGCCGACGAAGCGGATGCCGATGGCAAACAGGACACGCTCGAAGGGCACCTGCTTGCTGTCCTCGATGCTTTGCAGAATCTTCCTGACGCCCTTTTGGTCGCCTGCTGTGGGCTTCATCAGTTGCGCCTCCGTGAGTTCGTAGAGGTCGGCGGCATCGCGAATCAGTCCCTGACGGAAGTATTCATCGACCGTCTCAGGGCCGAGCGAGTTGATGTTCATGGCCTTGCGGCTGATGAAATGCTCGATGCGCCCCAGTATGAGCGGCGGACAACCGTTCTCGTTGGGGCAGTAGTGGGCCGCCTCGCCTTCGTAGCGTACCAGCGGTGTGAGGCAGACGGGGCAGCGGGTGATGAATGCGGCCCCCTCTCCCGTCTTTCCGAGAGGAGAGGCTTTTCCCACAATCTTCGGGATTATTTCGCCGCCCTTCTCCACCAGTACCCGGTCGCCCGAATGCAGGTCGAGCGACAGCATGAAGTCGGCGTTGTGCAAGGTGGCGCGGCGGACTGTCGTGCCCGCCAGCTGCACTGGATCCATGTTGGCTACGGGTGTGATGGCACCGGTGCGGCCCACCTGATAGACTATCTGTCGCAGGGTGGTCTCGGCCTGCTCGGCCTGGAACTTGTAGGCGATGGCCCATCGGGGCGACTTGGCCGTCAGCCCCAGGCTTCGCTGTTGGGCGAGGGAGTTCACCTTCAGTACGATGCCGTCGGTGGCCACAGGGAGCTCGCTGCGATGCGTATCCCAATAGTCGATGTATTCGTATATCTCGTCGAGCGTCGAGGTCAGCCTCATGTTCTCGCTCACCTGAAATCCCCATCGGCGTGCGGCCTGCAGGTTCTCGTAGTGCCCGTCGCCGGGGATGCCGTCGCCTAATAAATAATATAGGTAGGCGTCGAGCCCTCGGCGGGCCACTGTGCTGCTGTTCTTGCTCTTCAGCGTACCGCTGGCTGCGTTGCGCGGATTGGCGAAGAGTTGCTCTCCCTCCTCCTCGCGTTCCTTGTTCAGGCGGTCGAACGAGCTCCAGGGCATCAGCACTTCGCCGCGAATCTCAAACTCGGCAGGGTAGTCCATCCCTTCGGGCAGCTGGAGGGGGATGCTGCGGATGGTGCGCACATTCTGGGTGACATCATCGCCCTGCACACCATCGCCGCGCGTAAGTGCGCGAACGAGCCGCCCCTCCTCGTAGTGGAGGCTGATGCTCAGTCCGTCGAACTTCAGCTCGCAGCACACCTGGAAGGGCTCTCCCTGCAGCCCGTTCTTTACCCGCTGGTAGAAGTCGCTCACCTCCTCGCGGTTGTAAGTGTTGGCCAGCGAGAGCATCGGCCGGCTGTGGGGCACCGTCTCGAATTCGTTGGCCAGGTCGCTGCCTACACGCTGCGTCGGGCTGTTCGGGTCGTAGAGCTCGGGATGCCGGGCTTCCAAGTCGATGAGTTCGTGCATCATCATGTCGAACTCCTGGTCGCTGATCGTGGGCTGGTTCAGCACATAATAGTTGTAGTTGTGGGTGTGGAGCGCTGCCCTGAGCTCCTTTATGCGTTCCTGTTCGAGCATCGTAATTTAGGTGTGTAGTCTGATTTCCGTTCCCTTTTTCTTTGCAAATTTACGATTAAATATCGAGACATCTTGCAAATCCCGATGAAAAGATGTAATTTTGCAGGCGTTTTAGGATTCGCCGCAGAGGATAATATGAAACATAACCGATTTCGTGGACTTGGCATTGCGCTCGTCACCCCTTTCCGTGCCGACGGCAGCATCGACTATGATGCACTGAGCCGGCTTGTCGAATATCAGATAAAGGGAGGTGCCGACTTCCTCTGCATCATGGGAACGACAGCCGAGACGCCCACCCTCAGTCGTGACGAGAAGCGGCAACTGAAGGACTACCTGGTGCAGCGCGTTGCAGGCCGCTTGCCGTTGCTGATGGGCTGCGGAGGAAACTGTACGGCCGCAGTGGTCGATGACATTCAGCACACCGACTGGCACGGAATCGACGGCATCCTGAGCGTCTGCCCCTACTACAACAAGCCGTCGCAGGAAGGACTCTATCAGCACTTCCGCACCATCTCCGAGGCCAGCTCTCTGCCAGTGGTCCTGTATAATGTACCGGGCCGTACGGGAGTGAACATGACTGCCGAAACGACACTTCGCCTGGCCAACGACTTCGAGAACATCGTGGCCATCAAGGAAGCCAGCGGCAACATCACCCAGATGGACGACATCATCAAGAACAAGCCCCTCCACTTCGACGTTATCAGCGGCGACGACGGCATCACCTTCCCGCTCATCACCCTGGGAGCTGTAGGCGTAATCAGTGTGATTGGCAACGCACTTCCTGCCGAGATGAGCCGCATGGTGCGCCTCGCGCTGAGGGGTGAGTACGCTTCGGCGCTGAATATTCACCACAAGTTTGCCGAGCTATTCAAGCTCCTCTTCGTGGATGGCAACCCTGCAGGCGTCAAGGCCATGCTTTCCGAGATGGGGCTGATTGGAAACTACCTGCGCCTGCCCCTTGTCCCCACTCGCCTCACCACCATGCAGCAGATAAGCGAAATTGTTCGCGATCTTGGCTATTAAGTGCTATCCCCCCTTATTTCCCTTTACTCTCTCCCACGAAGTATCATGTCGCGCATCAGACGGATGTCGCGGACAGAGATGCCGAGTGCGAGAAGGCGTGGCTGGAAGGCATCGTAGGCGGCAAGGTCGGCCTGCTGAAAGTAGGCGAGTGCCTTGTCCCATGTTCCCTCGGCAAAGTGTACGCTTCCGGCCATGAGCCGTTCCTCTTTCTGCATCGGGAGGCCAGTTTCTTCACGTTTCCGCAGGTACTTCCTGGCTGTGTCGAACCGTTCGAGGTAAGCCGACGAGACAGCTATCTGGGTGAGGGTGGTGGGGTCGCTCGGGTCGGACAGTTCCAGCTTGTGGAGATAGTTAAGTGCCTCAGCATGTTTGTCCTGCATTATCAGGCAACCGACCATGCGGCGCGCAATGCTGTTGTCGTCGGGGGTGAGCGCATCTAATCGCAACAGGATTTTCCATAGTTTGTCGTACTGTCTCAGCTGCACATAGCAGAGTTCCATCTGGCCGAGCGTCCAAGGGTCGTTCTCCTCGATCAGGTCGGCCTGGGAGTAGTAATGTACGGCTAGATCGAAGCGGTGGCTGTTCTGCAGGCACTGGCCAATCATGCGCAGCAGCGGGGCCGAGGCACCTTGCAGGCCGAGGACTTCCTGCAGCAGGCGGAAGGCATCGTCGTTGTATTGGAACTGGATGAGCACTCGGCTGAGGTCGAGTAAGTGGCGAGAGCGGAAACAGTGCCGCAGTTTCTCGTTGCGGGGAAACATCAGCGGAAGCTCGAAGGGGTTCTCCACCTTTCCGGCCAGGGGCGAATGGACAAAGAAGCGGAAGAGGTTCTGCACGGTGCAGCGCAGGCGAAGGCGGAAGTGCCTGGCTTTCTCGTCATCCTCCGTCTCAGTCTTGTCGGTGAGGTTGTCGTTGTCCGACTCTTCTTCGTCGTCCTCCTCGCGTCGCATTTGGTCGAACTGGACAATCTGTCTGTCGAGAGACGTCAGATCGACATGGTTCATCATGGCCTCGCAGATGGCATAGCGGTTCACGCTGCAGTCGGGGCTGCGCTTGAACATCTGGCTAATCCCCTTGGCCAGTTCGCCGTCCTTGCGGATGAAGATGTCCTGCACGAAGGGGCGGCTTTCGTCGAACGGTGCCCACCAGTGGGAAATGCTGCGCAGGAAACGTGAGCTGTGGAGGAGCGTGGCTTTGTTCAGGTCCAGGTCGATACCCATCGCAATCGTGCTCCCGTATCGGCGCATAATGCGTTCGATGTCTTTATGGAACTCGGGTGAGTTTATCTTTGTGAAGTCGAGCCGGCTCATTTCCTGATTGAACGCCTTGTTCACCTTCGGGCTCTCCTTCATCAGGATTAGTTCGTGCTGCAGGGTCCGCATGTCGCTTGCCGTCTGCTCCTGTTTCAGGTTCAGGCGCAATACGTCTTTCAGCTTTAAGCGTTTGTCATGGCGCAGGATGAAAAGTCCGCAGCCGGCGATGGCCAGAGCTCTGACGCCGTCGTATTCCGATTCGCACATCAGCTGCAAGAGGGTGAACTTCTCTTCGTCGAAGTATTCCCATGCCGAGAGCAGGATGCCGCCAAGGAGATGCTCCTGCGTGAAGGCGTCTAAGCGTGAGAGAAACTCGAACCAGTCGGCCGTGTCTCGCGAGTCCCACAGCGGCATGGTCCACAGGAGGTCGAAGAGCAGGTCCTGCGTCTCGTAGCGCTCGGTCATTCCCTGCTGCGACATCCATTGCAGTCGTAGTGCCTGCTTTACGTCGGGGCCGTAGGTGGCAAAGAGGCGCGTCCATGCCTGGGCATACAAGTCCTCTCCCCGCTGCAGGCGAATGGCGCGCGAAGTGCTGTCGAGTGTGTACAATGCCCTCGCCATCATGCTCTTCTGGATGCTGGAGCGGGCCTCGTCCTTGCCACCTTCGGCCAGAAAGTCCATCATGCCTTCGTAGTCGAGACGAATCGCTTCGAGCGAGCGTGCCAACTGCTGGTCGGCACACTCTTGCATCAGGACGGCCACTCCGTGCAGTCCTTCGGCAATGCGGTAGTCCAGCAGTGCCTCGGTGGCCTGCTGGTGGATGGCTTTCAGTGTCGATTCGTCAATCATCGGAGCGAGTCGGTTCGTAGTTCGTAGATGAGGCTGTCCGGCCTTGCCTCTCTTGGCAGCCGCTGCTTGCCTTTCAGCCACTTGGCAGCCGCTTCCACATCCTCCTGCTTTGGCTTGCGGGCAGGGCTCATGTGCGGCAGGCTGAGCGAGTCGAGGGCCTCGGGTGCGATGCCGTATTCGTGGGTCAGGATGGCGCGAATGATGTCTTTGTGCTCACCCTCGTTTATCATGTCGGCGGCTTTGTCGTAGGCCAGGGCAAAGCGTGCAATCTGATTCATGCGGAAGGTGTCGGTGCGCAGCGAGTCGGCAAAGACCCATGCCGCGAACGACGGCCCCTTCGCCGTACTCTCGGCCAACCTTACATTCCCGACGGCTTGCATCCATGCCGTATAAGGCTCGGGCAGGATGGCCGCATCCATCAGGCCAGTGCGGAGCATATCGGCGCGCAGGCGCACATCGTGGATCTGCGGACGGTAGAAGTCGGGGCGCGCCACATCGTTGCTGTCTATGAATTGTTCGCACCAGTAATCGCTGATACACAGACGGCTGATGGCAATCATGCGCTCCTTCAGTTGAAGCACTTTGTTCACCCGTCGCCCCTTCACTGCCACGAGGCTCATCGTCTCGTCGTTGGCAAGGAATGCGCGCACCAAGGTCTTCTGTCCGCTGAGTCGCAGTGCACGAATCAGGTCGGTGCAGGCCACATGGGCATGACGGTTGATGAGCGCCGTATCGATGTCCATCTGAGCGGTGTAGGGGAGCAGTTTTACGTGGACACCTTCCTCGTCGAAGACGCCGCAACGCGCAGCGTAATAGGTGGGCAGGCAACCGAGGGTGGGAATTACCGCCACTTGCAGCGCAAGGCTGTCGGCTCGCGCCACCTCCTCCACAGAAAGCGTGGCTTCCTGCTTCGTACAGGAGGCAAGAAATAATAGTAGGATTAAGGAATAGGAAATAGGGAGACGAATTAGGGAATGGGGATTAGGGAATAGGATATGACGCAGTGCTTTCATCGTGCCTTGTCTTTATTTAGTTCCTATTCCCTAATGTCCTATTCCCTAATCTCTATTCCTTAATCTCTAATTCGATATCACCCCTTGATGGCTGCAATGCCGGGGAGCACCTTGCCTTCGATGGCCTCGAGAAGAGCGCCGCCACCAGTGGAGATGTAGGACACCTTGTCGGCCAGTCCGAACTTGTTCACGCAGGCCACCGAGTCGCCGCCGCCAATCAGCGAGAAGGCACCCTCGGCCGTAGCCTTTGCCACAGCCTCGCCAATGGCGCGGCTGCCAGCCGTAAAGTCGTCACACTCGAAGCATCCGGCAGGGCCGTTCCAGAGGATGGTCTTGGCACCCTCGATGGCCTTGGCGAACTTTGCCTGGCTCTTGGGGCCTACGTCCAGTCCGTCCCAGCCCGGCTCGATGGCCGTCGAGGGGAACGTCTTGATTTCTGCGCCCGGCTTCACGCTGAATGTGCCGAAGTCGTAGCCAGTGCAGCATACGCTGTCCTCGGCCAGCACCAGCTCCACGCCGTTCTTCTTGGCCATTTCCTCTACGCCCAGCGCTACGTCCAGCTTGTCCAGCTCGACGATGCTGTTGCCAATCTCGCCGCCGTGAGCCTTCACGAAGGTGTAGGTCATGCCGCCGCAGAGGATCAGCTTGTCCACCTTGCCCAGCAGGTTCTCGATGATACCGATCTTGGTGCTCACCTTCGAGCCGCCCATGATGGCCACGAAGGGGCGCTTGATGTTCGAGAGTACGTTATCGACGGCCTGCACCTCCTTCTCCATCAGGAGTCCCAGCATCTTGTTGTCTGCGTCGAAGTAGTCGGCGATGACGGCTGTCGAGGCATGCTTGCGGTGTGCCGTGCCGAAGGCATCCATTACGTAGCAGTCGGCGTACGATGCCAGCGTCTTGGCAAACTCCTTCTGGCTCTGCTTCATGGCCTTCTTGGCCTCCTCGTAAGCAGGGTCCTCCTTGTCGATGCCCACGGGCTTACCCTCCTCTTCGGGATAGTAGCGCAGGTTCTCCAAGAGCAGCGCCTCGCCCATCTTCAGTGCCTTTGCGGCATCCTGAGCCTTGGCGCAGTCGGGTGCAAATGCTACGGGCACGCCCAGTGCCTCGGCCACAGCGTCCTTGATCTGGCCCAGCGACATCTTGGGATTCACTTTGCCCTTGGGCTTGCCCATGTGGCTCATGATGATGACGGCACCGCCGTCGGCCAAAATCTTCTTCAGTGTGGGCAGTGCGCCGCGAATGCGGGTGTCGTCCGTAATCTTTCCATTCTCGTCCAGGGGCACGTTGAAATCGACCCTGACAATTGCCTTCTTGCCGGCAAAGTTGTACTCGTTGATTGTCATAACAGTTCTTTTACGTTGTATAAATTAGGTTGTTTAGCAAATCTCCTTTTTCCTTGGTTCGTCCGTATCCCTGCTCTGTCGTGGAGAGGCTGGGTCCGAGACTTTCCATTTCCGATACAAAGGTACGGCAAATGAACGACATGGGCAAGAGATTTCCCCTTTTTTTCTTTGTGGCAGGAGACACTTGCGGCGGCATCGGTTCCTGCTTGCTGTCGCATCGGCTCCTGCTTGCTGTCGCATCGGCTCCTGCTTGCTGTCGCGTTGGCTCCTGCTTGCGCAAGCATTTTTTCCCGCCTCAGTATGCCTTCTTCTGTTCCGCCTCAGCAAAGGCGCCAAGGCTCTCGTAGCGGGCGTAGCGTCTCTCTAGCAGGGCGTGGCGTTCGGCGCGAGGCTGATAGTGCAGCGAGGCTGGCTTGCAGAGTACCTTCTGCGCCTCCGATACGGAGGGATAGAGGCCTGCCACCACAGCGGCGTGAATCGCTGCGCCCAGTGTGCCGGCCTGCAAGCAGGAGGGTACTTCGACGGGCATGTTCATTGCGTCGGAAAGCAGTTGCACCACGAATGGCGACTTCCGGGCAATGCCTCCGATGGCGATGAGGCGTTCGGCCGCGATGCCGTAGTGGATGTAGTGCTCGATGCAGCGCTTGGTGGCGAAGGCAGTGGCCTCGGCAATGGCGTAGTATATCTCGGCGGCGGAGGTGGAAAGCGTCAGTCCCTCCATCGACGCTGTCAGTGTGTTGTTTGCGTAGGGGCAACGGCGGCCGTTGAACCAGTCGGTGGCCAGTGGCGAGTGGATGGTGATGGGCAGTTTCTCGGCCTCGCGAGCGGCGGCCTCCAGTATCTGCTTCTCGGCCGTCTCGATGATTCGTCGGCGGGTGGCGGGGTCGATGGAGGTGTCTTGTCCGATGATGGTTCTGAGTGGCCAAGCCATCAGGTTGCGGAACCAGTCGAAGTCGTCGCCAAACGCCGAGAGACCCGATTCGAAGCCCGTCATGCCGCGCAGTATGGAGCCCTCCGCCTGCCCGAAGATGCCTTCCACAATGGTGTCGCCCATTTCCTCCTTCGGCATCACTGCCATGAAGCAGGCCGAGGTGCCCAGGTTCAGCACCATCGTGCCGCGACGAATGCCGCCACCCACACCGCCCGAGTGGGCATCCACATTGCCGATGCCCACAGGGATGCCAGCTCTGAGTCCAAGCTTCTCGGCCCATTCGGGAGTAAGCGTGCCAGCCTGCTCCTCGCAGCTGTAGTTCTGCCGAGGCAGGTGGGTGAGGATTGGCAGCAAGAGGGGGTCGAGCTTCGCAAAGAATTCTGCGGGCGGATAGCCTCCCCATTCCTCGGCCCACATCATCTTCGAGGCTGCGCTACAGCGGCCCATCTTCACGGACGAGGCATTGCGGCAACCGGTGAGCAGGGCGGGAATGTAGTCGCAGGCTTCGATGGCCGAGTAGGCTTCCCGCTGGAGCTCGGGGCTGTGGCGCAGTGCGTGGAGCACCTTGCACCAGAAATTCTCAACTGAATAGAAACGGCCCGAGTGGAGCGAGTAGTCCACCTCTTGCCGAGAGAGCAGGAGGTTGATTTCGTCGGCTTCCTGCTGTCCGGTGTGATCCTTCCATACAACGAACATTGCGTCGGGATTGTCGGCGAACTCGGCTTTCAGTGCGAGGGGAGTGGCTTCCTTGTCCACCAGGCAGGGGGTGCTGGCGGTGGTGTCCACGGACAGAGCGGCAATGCGGTCCGCCAGTTCGGGATGACGGCTGGTGATGCCGCCCACGCACTGCTGCAGCGCGTCGATATAGTCGGCAGGATGGTGGCGGAATTGTGCGATGCTCTTCGCTGTGTATTTCCCTGCCATCCATCGGGGATAGAGCGCCACTTCCGTGTCCGTCTCCTCGCCGTTCTGTGCGTTTACCAGCAGGGCGCGGGCCGAGTCGGTGCCGAATTCAATGCCTAATACATAAATGTCTTTCATGAGCTTTGCTTTCTGGAATATTGTGTGTTCTACTCTTCTGCAAGAAGTTCGAAATCATCCTCGAGTCCGTAGGGGAAGACATGGTAGGAGGCGCCCGGCAGTTGTTCCTGCACACCGTTCCAGTTGTGTGGTCCCATGAGTCCGTTTGGTGCGGAGTAGTGCGGGCCGTAGAGGTTGGCCAGTGAGCCGATTACGCGCACCTCCACTTCGTTCGTGCCCGAAAGGAGGAGGGGAGTGACATCAAGAGTGTAGGGCGGGCAGAAGATGGTGCCAGCCTTCGAGCCGTTCACCCATACCTGCGCCGCGGTGCCCTGCCAGCGACCCAGCCGCACGAAGTGGCGCACTGAGGTGGAGTCGACGATGTATTGCTTCGCGTAGGCCATCGGCCAGGGATATTCGGGGTAGCCCTGCAGGGTGTAGTCGCCTAGGCGGAGTGTGTCGGGAGCCGCTGTCAGGACAAAGCCGCGCGGGGCATTGGCAAGAGAGAAGCGGCCCATGAGGATGGCTGGCCCGATCTCGGCCCGAATGTTCATCCGTGGCATGCTGAGGGTGACGGTGTTGTCGCCAAGTCGCAGGGCGCGGCCGATGGCGAACACCCCGCAGCGATGGTCGAGGAGACTGTCCGCGGCGTAGGAGGAGAGGGCAGTGCCGTTCACCGCCACCTGCCATAGATCGGGGCGCTCGACGGTGAGCGTCATGTCGGTCCAATCGAAGGTCTCGCTGATATGGAAGGGATATTCCACCTTGATATCGCCGTGCGTGAATGTGTCGCGGTCGAGAATGTCGTGGCGGAACTGGATGGCATGCTCCCAAGGGTCGCGCATTCCGAACGCTTGCCACAACCTGTCGTTGGCCACCTTGTGGAAGATGTTGTCCCACTGGGCGCCGTCGACCGTCAGGTTGCAGAAGTCGAGGTTCAGCGCGTTGGGGCGCACGGGATTTATGTGGAGGTCAGACTTTGCCACGAGGGCTTTCCTCTCGGAGCGAGAAAGTGATGGCGGAGAAGTGACCTCGAGTACCTGCTTGTCCGATGCGAAATACAGCGCGCTGCCTGCGGGCGGAAGTGTGAGGAAGGAGGTCACTCGGCCGGGAACCTTCTCTGCCTCCTCGGCAAAACTGATGTTGCCCGTCATGGCATCCAGTTGGTAGAGATATTTGCCAGGCAGACTGAAGTCGATGTGTGCCTCTTCGTCCATCGACGAGTTAGCGAAGAAAAGCAGCTCGCCGTCCTTATAAGTATTGTGGTAGTGGTAGAGGTGGTCGCTCCCATCGAAGCATATCTGCAGGGGGCACTCTGCGTTGTAGTAGTCGAGCACATCGGAAGCGCTGTCGAGGTGCAACACCTTGTCGCTCTCGAAAAACGCTTTCACTTCCTCACTCTCCGCCCCATCGAGCCGGGTGGGAACGGACATTGCAATGATGAGTCCGCCCTTCTCGGCATACTGCTTGAGCAACTTGAAGGTCGAGCTTTCCAGGTTTTCCATATATCGCGGCAGCAGTACTCGCCGATAGGTGCGCTGCCCGATGGTGAAGCCCTGCCGAGAGACCTTGCCCCACCGGCGGATGATGTCCTCGCTGCCGAGGTCGTATTCCATCTGGCTCTTCTCGAGACGGGTGATGAGTGACTGGAAGGCGCGCGCAATCTGCCACAGCGGTTCGCCGCCTGCCACTCGGGTGTAGTGCAGCCAGAGCGAGGTGGTGGGCTCAAGTATGAGCCAATCGTTAAGCTGCTCGCCTTGGCTCAGGACGGAAGAGAGGCGGGCGAAGTAGGTGTTCAGCTGTCCATAGTCGCTCCACCACGGCGAGAGACTGGTGAAGACGGGCGGGTAGTCGTACTTGCGAGTGCCGGTAATCGTCATGTGGGAAAGGTGCTGGTTCATGAAGTTTACGCCCAGCGCGAACTCCCAGTCGCCCAGTCGCTTGAAGTCAACGAGGCGCTCGTCCCATCCACCTCCGCCATAGGTCTCGCTGAGGGTGCGCTTGCAGCCCATCTGATTGGCGACGCTGCGCAGTTCCTTCACCGAGCGCACATTGCCGAATTGCGCCTGACAGTTGTCGTCGTCGTTGTATTGGTTGAAGAGCATGTCGATGGCCGGCATCTGATGCCAGGCATACATCGCCATGTTGTCGGGTCCGTGGGCAAGGTCGGGCCAGCCGTGTTCCCAATAGTGGCCTGTCCATTTGATGTGCTTGCGCTCGCAGTAGTCGTGCCAAGGCTTGCTCCATCGTTCGATGAAGAGGTGGAGCAGGGTAGCGTTGTAGTCGTGGCGCACCTTCTTCCAGTCGCCCGTCTGCTCACCCAATTGTGGCCAATGGACGCGCAGGTCGTAGCCCCAGAGCTCTTGGAATGTAGAGAAGAGGTCGGGTGTCCAGCGGCAGTGCCCGCTGACGGGAGGTGCGATTTGCGGCTCGTCGGTGAAGGTGCCCTTCACTTCCGTGCCCAGCCGCTTGCCGAGGTGTTTTTCGTAGCCCTGAGTCATTGTCACGTCGATGAACTTCTCTGTGACACCCTTTACCATCAAATCGACGTAGGGAAAGCCGCCAGTCCAAGTGCTGGGCTGGTTGTAGCCAATGCGGTAGATGTAGTATTCGCCCTCGATGCCCTTGTATTCGGCAAGACGCTCGGTGATGTCAGTGAACTGGTCGCCCTCCTTCAGCAGGCACAGGAAGCAGCTGTCGGGCACTTCGTTGCTGCGACGCCCCAGCAGCACCTGGCCCTGATTGTACGACTCTGGCATCTCGTTGGGGACATGCCCGCCGGCGAAGCCACTCGGGTAGGAGTTCTCGTCGTAAATCCAGATGTCAAGGCCAAGTTCCTTTCCCTTGTCGAGGGCGTATTCCCATAGGCGGAACCACTCGTCGCTCAGGTATTCGGTCTCGAGTCCTGGACGCGGATGGATGAAGGCTCCTCCGAATCCTTGCTCCTTCAGTTCGCAGAGCATGCGGTCGATATCCTCCTCAGTGACATCGGTGTTCCACACCCACAAGGGGGCAGTGCGGAATTCCTTCGAAGGGCAGGCAAACTCTTCCTGCAGGCTGGCGAACGACCTGCCGCTGTCGCGCTGGGCGGTAATATAGACCAATGCGCATGCCAGAGCGAGCAATGCAAAAAAGACGACTTTCTTCATGTACTTGATTATTTAGTGACGTTTATTATCTTTATTCCCAATAGGAAAGCAAGTTTTTCGATGCGCGAGGCAATGTGACCAACGCCGATGGCACAGTGGTGGGAGGGGCCTGCCTTGCTCCATCGTGCAATAAACTCCCTCACCCCGATGGGGAAGCAGTAGCGGCTGTTGGTGTTGCCAATGTGGAGCGTCTTGCCGGGCACTGACTCACCCTCAGCTACCAGCAGATGCACCCGTCCCTCGTTCTCGCAGACGGAGAGCAGTGTCACAGGTCCTTGTCGTACAGACATCTGGATGGAAAGCCCCTGCCCAGGCTTGCCATGAAAGACAGGCAGCGGCACCAGCGAGATGCCTCCCTCTGCCAGGCGGAAATGTCCGGGTCCGTCATGTCCCCAGAGCATCACATCGTCTGAGAAGTCCATCGCATAGGGTTCTGAGAAAGAGCCGCCTGCACCCAGCAGTGCCATTATCTTCATGGCCTGAACGTTCTTCACCTCACATTCGCCTGCCGTCGGGATGCCTTTGCCCGTGAGCAGGGTGTTTCCGGCAATCATTGATGTGACGATGTCTTCGTAGTCATTGCCTGGCTGTCCTTCGTAGTAGTAGGCCATGCTGCCCAGCTGATGCTTTTCGACGAGAAGGTCGAGTGCCACTGATGTGCGGGCAGCGCGCTCCAGTTCTGCAGGCGAACACTCGGCATCGACATTGAAGGTGGTTCTGAACTCCTCAATCTTCTGTGCCAGTTCGTCGTCTGTCACGGCATCGCGAAGTGCCTTGAGTTCACACATTTCCAGCTGTTCGATGTGGGTGCCGAAGGTGGAGGACTGGAGGGTGGTATCAGTATATACGTCGAGCATGCCGCCATAGTAGTGGCCAAGGATGCCCATGCGGTTGTTGCGCATTCCCTCCACGGCTTTTGCTGCATCAATCCATTCCTGCAGTTCGTCCCAAACAGTGGGGTCCTGCATGTGGCCTGTGAGGATATCGTAACAAATGTTTGCGCGCGAGAAGACGCAAGCCAGCTCGGGCACTGTGCAGGCCTGACAGTGGGCAAGCCATTCGCCGGTCATCTGTACGCGGTCGGGTAGGCTGTTCAGGTAGTCGTAGTCGATGGCTGCTGACGGCTGCAGATTCAGCACCAGCACTGGGCATCCAGCATGTTGCACTACGGGGAGGACGGTGGAGGACAGGGCATAGGTGGAAACATGCAGGCAAATGAGCTGTACATCGCGGCTGCGGAAGAGTAGGCCGGCAGAATGTGACTTCTGTGGGTCGTCCACCATTCCTGCATCTACCACTTCGACATCAGGCTGTGTCAGGTGGCGGGCAATGTCTGAGTGATATCCATTGAGGCGGTCGAGCAGTCCCTCATACTGCCCCCAATAGGTCGCGAGACCAATGCTGAAGAATCCGATTTTCATGTACTATTTATATTATTGTGGAAGGGTATTTGTCCTATCAGGGCCTTGTGAACCATCGCGGCTGGTGAGGCAAGCCATAAAAGCTCATTATCCTGCTTTATTGCAAGGCGCTGCAAAGATACGAATAAGCATTGAAAAGGCAAAGAAAAAACTCCCTTTTTCTTTTTGGGGCACTTCTAAAACTTCCCCCTCGAGTTTCGGTTAAGGATTTTCCTTGCAGGATGCATCTCTGTTTCTCTCCGCGTCGTGGCTGAGAAGTTTCCTTGCAGGATGCACTGCTGTTTCCCCCTCTGGGAAGGAATGGACTTTGTGTGGTGTGGTTCGTTGGGAGGCATTGATAACAGTTGGAGGTCGCCAAAATGGGGGAAAGGCTTGATTTATGTCATTAAATAGGGCGGAGAGTGCGCGTATTCAGAAAATAATGTGTACCTTTGCAGCGTTTTTCAAGCCCGATAGGATGAGCGTTAATTACTTAACCCCTGATTTTGTTATAGAGAGCAGCTGGGAAGTGTGCAATAAGATGGGCGGCATCTACACTGTCCTCTCTACGCATGCCAAGTCGTTGCAGGAGGTTCTTGC
>JAILBW010000211.1 GCA_024680695.1 Bacteroidaceae bacterium | reverse complement strand
TATCCCTTGGGGAGTCGGCGACAGTTGTACTGGCTGGCCATCGTTTCGCCATAGGCTCCGGTCGAGCGGATGGCAATGAGGTCGCCGCGGCGTGTGAGCGGCATGAGGTGGTCGCGGAGGAAGACGTCGCTGCTCTCACAGATGGGGCCCACTACGTCATACAGCTGCTGGTCGCCCTCGCTCGAAAGGTTCTCCACCCGGTGGTAGGCATCGTAGAGCGCCGGACGGATAAGGTCGGTCATCCCAGCGTCGAGGATGACGAACTGCTTGGCGGTACCCTGCTTGACGTAGAGGCAGCGTGCGATGAGGCTGCCACACTGGGCCACTATGGCACGTCCGAGTTCGAAGTGGAGCTGCTGTCCCGGACGCAGACGAAGATGGGTGGCATAGGTGGAGAAGTAGGCTTCGAACGCAGGCACGGGATGGCTGTCGGGGTCGTGGTAGTCGATGCCCAGTCCGCCGCCCACGTTGATGCACTCCACGGGCCCGATGCCCTTGGCCTCCAGCTCTTCTTGCAGTTCATTGATGCGATGGGCGAGTGCCACGAAGTCGTCCATGACGAGCAGCTGGCTGCCAATGTGGAAGTGCAGTCCGGCGAAGCGTATGCCCTCCATGCTTTCGGCAAGACGTATGACGCGCACCATGTCCTGCATTGCGATGCCGAACTTGTCCTCGGCGCGACCGGTGGCAATGTGGTCGTGAGTGTGGGCGCCCACCTCGGGATTGATGCGCAGACATATATTGGCTTTCCGTCCGTGCTGTATGGCCAGTTGGTTGATGACCTCCAGCTCAGGTATACTCTCCACGTTGAAGTACTGGATGCCTGCCTGCAGGGCCAGCTCTATCTCCCAGTCGGCCTTGCCCACTCCGGCGAAGACGATGGCCGAGGCGGGGAAGCCTGCGTCGAGTGCTGCTTGAATCTCACCGCCGCTGACGCAGTCGGCTCCGAATCCTGCCCGGCAGATGTGGCGAAGGATTTCGGGGCGGGCACAGGCCTTGACGGCATAGTGCATGTGGTAACCCTCGTGGCACTGCATCTCTGACTTTATGGCGTCGAGCGTCGCGTCAAGCAATGCGGTGTCGTAATAATAGAAAGGTGTCTCGAGTTCCTGAAAGCGTGAAATTGGTAAGGACATGGTGAATGTTTAGCCTCTCCCCATCCCTCTCCTGAAGGAGAGGGGGAAGAGTGAATGGTCAATGAAATAAGTGTTCAGCGGTTTTGGAATAGCGTGTCGCTGAGAGCCTGCAGTGTGCGGCGCTTGTCTTCGGCCTTCACGAGGAACGAGATGTTGTGGTTCGATCCGCCGTAGCTTATCATCCTCACGGGAATGTGGTTCAGTGCCTCGCATGCCAGTGTCTCAAGACCCACGTTGTCTGCGCTGAGGTCGCCCACCACGCAGATAATCACCATGTTCTTCTCGACACTGACCGTGCCGTACTTCTTCAGTTCGTCCACGATGTCGGCCAGATGGCTTGCGTTGTCGATGGTCACGGAGACGCCCACTTCGCTCGTACACACCATGTCGATGCTCGTCTTGTGCACCTCGAAGAGTTCGAACACCTTGCGCAGGAATCCGTATGCCAGCAGCATTCGGCTGCTTTGAATCTGGATGCAGGTGATGTTGTCTTTGGCGGCCACGGCTTTGATTTTCCCGCGTTCGAAGTGGTTGTTGATGATGGTGCCGGGCGCAGTGGGATCCATCGTATTAAGCAGTCGGACGGGCACGCCGGCGAACTTGGCAGGCTGGATGCATGTGGGGTGCAGGATCTTGGCACCGAAGTAGGCCAACTCGGCAGCCTCCTCGAAGTGCAGCTGGCGGACGGGTTCTGTGTGTGCCACGATGCGCGGGTCGTTGTTGTGCATGCCGTCGATGTCGGTCCATATCTGTATCTCCTCGGCCTGGAGGACAGCGCCCAGCAGGCAGGCCGTGTAGTCGGAGCCTCCGCGCAGCAGGTTGTCAATCTCGCCATAGGCGTTGCGGCAGATGAATCCCTGAGTGATATACAGCGTGTAGTCGGCATTCTCCTTGAGCAATGCGGTGATATGGCTCTTTATGTAGTTCAGGTCGGGCTCTGCATTCTTGTCCGTCCGAATGATGTCCAAGGCGTTGAGCAGTACGGCCTTTACGTTCATCTCCAGCAGCAGGTTGGTCATCATGTTCGTGCTGATGATTTCACCTTGCGCCAAAATGACCTTCTCCTCGAACGATGTCACATGAACCTTTGTGAAGGAGCGCAGGTAGGCAAACTCTTCTTGCAGGAACTGCAAGGTGCGCGTCTTCCACTCCTCTGTCTTGTAGAGTGTCTCGACATGTTCCCTGTAAGTGATTTCAAGACGGTTGATGAGCGTGTTGGCCCCCTCGGGGTTCTTCTTGTACAGGTATTCTGCGATTTCCACCAGTGTGTTGGTGGTGCCAGCCATGGCAGAGAGCACTATCATCTGTTGCTCATCGCTTCTCGTAATCAAGTGCGCTACATCGTGCATGCGCTGCGGGGTGCCTACGGACGTACCGCCGAATTTCAGGACTTTCATCGTTTTACCAATTCAATTCAATATTCTTTATTCATGATTTACAATGTTGCTGCCGCCTGCGTTTCGCTGCGTACTATCTTACCATTGCCGCATTGATAGACGGTGCCGGGGAAGTATTGCGGCCACAGGGGATTGTGTGTGGCGACGACCACCGTAGCTCCCTCGCTGCGGCGTATCTCGTCGAGGATGGCCAGAATCAGTTCGCCGTTCTCGTTGTCCAAGTTTCCCGTGGGCTCGTCGGCCAGAATCAGCTCGGGACGGTTCAGCAGGGCGCGTGCAATGCTGATGCGTTGCTGCTCGCCGCCCGACAGTTCGTAGGGGCGCTTGTGCATTGCATTCTCTATCCGCACCATCTTCAGTACCTGCGAGATGCGCTCCTCGCGTTCGTCGGCCTGATTCCAGTCGGTGGCCTGCAGCACGAACTCCAGGTTCTTGTGGACGGTGCGGTCGGGCATCAGGCGAAAGTCTTGGAACACAATGCCAAGTCGTCGCCGCAGGGCGGGATGCTTGCTTGTGCTGAGCCGCAGCATGTCGAAATCCAACACGCAGGCTCGCTCTCCCTCGCACGGCACTTCGCCATAGAAGGATTTCAGCAGCGAGGTCTTTCCCGAGCCCACGGCTCCCATCAGATAGACCATCTCGCCCTTCTCCACCTGGAGGTTCACGCCTTCGAGCACCGTATGCTCTCCACGGCGGATGCTTATGCTGTCATAGTCGATAATCATCTTGCCTCAGTGTTTCTTCCATCCCGGTTTATGCCGTTTCTCCAGCTCCTCGGCCATCTGCTCTATGCGCAGGCCTTTGGCTGTGAGCAGTACGATGAGGTGGTACAGCATGTCCGACCCCTCGTATATCATGCGTTCTTCGGTGCCGTTGGTGGCTTCGATGACCAGCTCCAGTGCTTCCTCGCCCACCTTCTGTGCCATGCGGTTCAGTCCGTCGCGGAACAGGCTTGTCGTGTAGCTGCCTTCGGGCATCTCGCGGTGGCGTTGCTCGATGAAGTCGCTCAGTTCGGAGAGGAAAAGCAACGGGTTGCACTCGCCCTGTCGTTGGTTCTCCTCGCCCCAGCAGGTGTCGGTGCCGGTGTGGCAGGTAGGGCCGTCGGGATGGACGCGCACGAGCAGTGTGTCGCCGTCGCAGTCGTTCTTGATATCCACCAGGTGCAGGCAGTTTCCGCTCGTCTCGCCCTTTGTCCACAGGCATTGGCGGCTGCGGCTCCAGAACGTCACGAGTCCCGTCTCGAGTGTCTTGTCGAGCGCTTCCTGGTTCATGTATCCCAGCATCAGGACCTGTCGTGTGTCGGCATCCTGAATGATGGCCGGCACGAGTCCGTCTCCCTTGTTGAAGTCTATTTCCATATTTCTTTTATATGTTTCTCACGGCGATGCCCTCGTCGTGTAGGTATTGTTTCAGTGCTTTAATCTTTATCTCGCCGAAGTGGAACACACTGGCAGCCAATGCGGCATCGGCATGTCCGTCGCGGAAAGCGTCGCGGAAGTGTTCCCGTGCACCAGCTCCACCCGACGCAATGACGGGAATCGACAATGTGCGTGCCAGTTCGGCCAGTGCCTCGTTGGCAAAGCCCGTCTTCACTCCGTCGTGGTTCATGCTTGTGAACAGAATCTCTCCGGCACCGCGGTCGTTGGCCTCTCGGGCCCACTCGAAGAGACCGCGCTGCGTCGGGATGCGTCCGCCGTTCAGGTAGCATGTCCATCCGCGTGCGTCGAGCCGTGCGTCAATGGCCACCACGCACACCTGGCTGCCGAAGTGGCGGGCAATTTCGTTTATCAGGTCGGGTCGGCGCAGGGCTGCGCTGTTGATACTCACCTTGTCGGCACCTGCAGCAAGCATGCGCTCCACGTCGGCCAGTTCGCTGATGCCGCCACCCACGGTGAAGGGAATGCTCAGCTCGGCCGCCACGCGCTGCACCATGTTGGTGAAGGTCTTCCGTCCCTCGTGGCTGGCGGTGATGTCCAGGAACACCAGTTCGTCGGCCCCCTCTTCGCTGTAGCTACGCCCCAGTTCCACAGGGTCCCCCGCCTGACGCAGGTTCAGGAAATTCGTGCCCTTGACGGTCTGCCCGTCTTTCACGTCGAGACAAGGTATAATCCTTTTTGCTAACACGGAACTCTTTACTTTATACTCTTAACATGCCTTCCTTCGAAGAATCCCTAACCTCTCGCTCGGCTCTGCCGCTTCGCCTTTAGTGCGAAGAATCGCTAACCGCTAACCGCTCGCTCGGCTCTGCCGCTTCTGCTCGTTGAAAACGAGTGTTGAAGAACCGTCTTTAACCTTTAACCTTTAATCTTTAACCTTTACCCTTTACCCTTTACCCTTTACCCTTTACCCTAACATCCTTTACAAGTTTCTCCATGTCGATTCTTCCCTCGTAGATGGCCTTGCCGAATACCACTGCCGGTATGTCAGCCCTCTGTAATTCAAGGATATCCTCGATGCACGAGACGCCGCCACTGGCGATGAGATGGCAGGTGGGGTGCACTTTCATCACCTCGCGGTAGAGTTCGATAGCCGGCCCTTGCAACATGCCGTCGCAACTGATCTCGGTGCAAAGCACATTACGAGTACCGGCCTCCATGTATCGGTCGAGGAAGTCGGGGAGTCGTTGCCGACTCTCTTCCTGCCATCCGTTGATGCTGATGTACCCGTTGCGCACGTCAGCACCCAGAATGAGACGGTCGGGACCATAGGTCGCCAGCCAGCGCAGGAACACGTCGGGCTGTGTGACGGCAATGCTGCCGGCAGTCACCATTGCAGCACCCGCGTCGAAGGCTTTCTGGATATCCTCGTCCGTCTTCACGCCACCGCCGAAGTCCACGATGAGATCCGTCTCGTGGGTGATGCGGTGGAGTACGCTGTCGTTCACGATGTGACGACTCTTAGCCCCGTCCAGGTCCACCAGATGCAGGCGACGGAACCCCATCTGCTCGAAGTGCTTGGCCTGTGCCACGGGGTCGTCTGCGTACACCTTTTTCGTGTCGTAGTCCCCCTTCGTCAGGCGCACACACTTGCCGTCGATGAGGTCAATGGCGGGTATCAGCTCAATCATAGTCTCAGGAAATTCCTCAATATCAATTCACCCACACCACCACTCTTCTCGGGGTGGAACTGCGTGGCGTAGAAGTTGTCCTTGTGCAGGGCGGCGCTGAAGGGGATGATGTATTGTGTCGAGGCAATCGTCTCGGAGCACAGAGGCACGTAGTAGCTGTGGACGAAATATACGTATTCGCCACCGTGGAAACCATCGAACAGCAACGATGTGGGAGTCTCCAGCTGGTTCCATCCCATGTGGGGCACCTTGTCCTCGTGCCTTTCGGGGCAGAAGCGCTTCACCTGTGCGTCGAAGATGCCCAAGCAGTCCACGTCGCCCTCTTCCGAGTGGCGGCACATCAGCTGCTGCCCGATGCAGATGCCCAGCACAGGCTGCGTCAGTCGGCGTATCACCTCGTCCAGCCCTCTTTCCCGCAGGTAGTGCATCGCCGTGCTGGCCTCGCCCTGTCCTGGGAAGAGCACACGGTCAGCCTTGCGCAGTGCCTCGGCGTTGTCCGTCAGCACAGGCTCTACCCCCATACGTTGCAAGGCGTGAATCACCGAATAGATGTTCCCTGCATTGTATTTCACTACAGCTACCTTCATCCTGATAACCCATTTGCGCTGCAAAGTTACGAATAAACGAGCGCAGAGCAAAAGAAAAAAGGTATTTTTTCATTTTGCTCTGCCAAATGCAAGGACTCGGCTTGCCCGCTTGGCTTGTCCAAGAACTTCGACGAATCCAGAGTTACGCGCTCGGCTCTGCCGCTTCGCCTTTAGTGCGAAGAATAAGCGAGCGAAAAGCCAAATTTTGGAGCAGCGAATGCAGAGGAGAAAGTTTTTCTCACTCTGCTGAGTCGCGATTTAATTCGAACGAAGTTCAAATATATTTGAGCTTTTCCGAGCGAGAGGACTCGGGCTTGCCCGCTTGGCTTGTCCAAGAAGTTCGGCGAAGCCAGAGTTACGCGCTCGGCTCTGCCGCTTCGCCTTTAGTGCGAAGAATAAACGAGCGCAGAGCAAAAGAAAAAAGGTGTTTTTTCATTTTGCTCTGCCAAATGCAAGGACTCGGGCTTGCCCGCTTGCTTCCTTTTTCCCTTCCCGCGCGTATACGCGTATATATTAAGGTACTGAGACCACTTGAAAAAGTCCCGACGGGACGACAGACACACAATGACTTTTTCAAATGGACTCACTACTTTAATTCTACGCTCAGTTTTCATGGTTTTTCTTTCATTTTTAACTCGGGGCTTTTTTAGGTGAGTTCCTAAAACTCGCCTTGAACTGCGCTCAGAACTATTTTAGTTTGTACGAAGATTATTCCCCACCGAATTTGATAATTATTAGAACACACCTATAAATTTGCACCGTTATAAAACTAATGCTTTAAACTTTATTAGCTATGAAACCCAAAGAAAACGACAACCGACGAACTGGAAACGGATTCCTCGCATTCCTTAATTCTGAAATAGAACGCCAGAGGCACAACGGACACATCAGCGTGGCCAACAACTACAGCAGTGCGGCCCATAGCTTCTCCCGTTTCTTGAAGACAATGAGAAAGGCCGACATGACCTTCAGGAGAATGACACCCCGAGTAATCTCAGACTACGAAGCCTGGCTGCAGACCAGCGGCCTTTGCCGTAACACGACATCATTCTACATTCGAGCCTTGCAGTCCGTCTATCACAAGGCTGTGCGGATGGGGCTAACGGACGACCTCCGGCCTTTCTCCGGCACCTATCGCGGTGTGGCCAGAACGTCTAAGCGTGCCATCGACATGTCGGAGGTCTATCATCTCAGTACGCTCGACATTCGCAGCGCCCTATTATCCATCGGCGACTACGGCAAAGGCAAGCGTCTGGACCACATGCAACGGCAGCTGGAGTTTGCCCGCGACATCTTCATCTTCTGTTTCTGTGCCCGCGGCCTGACCTTCGTCGATCTCGCCCACATGCGTAAGTCGGACATCATCGGCAACCTGCTGGTCTATGTGCGTCGCAAGACCAAGCAGCGCATCGAGGTGCAGATCGAACCGATGATGCAGGCCGTCATCGAACGCTATCCCTCCAATACCGACTATCTGTTGCCCATCCTCACGAAGGTTGGCAATATGGAAGCCGTCTATCAGCAATACCGCTATGCCCTCGGACGCTACAATGCCAACCTCGACATGCTGGGCATGATGCTTGGCGGACTGAAGCTCACCTCCTACGTCAGCCGCCATTCGTGGGCATCTGCGGCACGCCAGCAGCACGTTCCCTTGTCAATCATTAGTCAGTCCATGGGACACGACTCCGAGAAGACCACCGAGATTTACCTGAAGTCACTCGACTGCAATGTCATCAACAAGACAAATCACGACTTGCTGAACAACGTTTTCATGCAACCAAGTGCAGAAACCGAACATGCTTAGGCTATACATTGTGAAGGAAAAACATCTGCCTCTCTTGCGTAGAGAGGTTGCTAATTCGTTTGCAAAGGTAAGCAAAAAAATGAAACAAAAGTAATTTCTGTCGAAAATATTCTTCAAAAACAGTTTCTTTTTGTGATATTGGTCAATCGAATATATTTATAAGGTAATGGCAAATCTGTCTGAAATGAGTGGAACGGAAACGGAAAAACAAAGGCATTGTCTTCGTCTTGGTCTCGAAAATTCATTCTTTCTCAAGTGATTAACAAGCATCTTCCTCTCTACGCAAGAGAGGCAGTACTTTCGGCACTTTCAAGTGCCAAACAGTAGTCTTTGCATGTCGCTTCAAAATAAGTACATAGAAGACGAAGTTGATCGGTATTCCGTTTTTTGTTCTGCATCATCCGATGCGGAGTCCCCAAGATTTTGTCTTAACTCAAGCGTGCCAAGCGAGTGGAAAACCCAGTAGCAGAGCATAATAAGGCCATGCAGGATTCCATCGTTCGTTGGTTTCCTATGCGGATATTTCATTCTAGCGTCAAACGGCAGAGCGAACTGAACGAACTGCTCCTTCAGGAATCATCTGTCGAACGAACGTATATCCCCCAGAGTCTGGTTGATAGCGATGAAAAGATATACGTACCTACGCTTGTCAATTACATTTTCGTGCACGCTTCCCAGAAGAACCTGAGAGAGATCAAGGCAGACAAGGCAAAGTATGACCATCTCCGCTACGTCATGGATGTCGGCTGCGACAAAGCCTTCCGTCCATTCTCAAAGATCGCCTATGTGCCCGACAAGCAGATGGCAGACTTTATGCGCGTCATAGACAGCGGCAACGAACATGTCATAATGATTGAGAACCTTGGCTTCGCCTGCAAGCCAGGAGACCGGGTTCGGATAACGAATGGCCTCTTCGAGGGAGTCGAAGGCACACTCAAGAGCATCAAGAAACACCTCTGCGTAGTCATTCCCATCAAAAACGTCATGGCCGTCGCCATCACAAATGTCCCCCGCAAGTACCTGCAAAAGATAGAGGATGAATAAAGTGTAAAGTTTAAAGGTGAAAGTTTAAAGACGCAACCAAACGTTTTCTGTTTTTTGTTCCACACTCTGCACTATGTCCGGATTACTAATCCGTTCAATCCGCCATATCCGTGGCTGGAAAAGAATACAGATGATGTTAAAAAGTCCAAACGCGCTACGTATTTGAAATAAAATGCGTATTTTTGCAAAGCA
>JAILBW010000166.1 GCA_024680695.1 Bacteroidaceae bacterium | reverse complement strand
GGTATCGTAGGCGATGCCCTGCACGTGGAAGCGCCCCTGCTCGCCCGAACGGATTCGGGAGCGCAGCGTGATGGCACTTGCCAGGAAAGGCAGTATGCACATAAAGGCTGCGAAGAGCAATTTGCGTGGGAGAGAGGTGATGGATGGGGTCATAGTGGGTATGTTGGTTAGGGGGTTAAAGTTCAAGGTTCAAGGGGTGGTTATGTTTCCAAGCCTTGAACCTTGCACTAATAACTGATAATGTCAAGCGTCGATGTTGGCAAAAGTGGCGTTCTGCTCGATGAAGTCGCGCCGCGGACCTACGTCTTCGCCCATGAGCATCGAGAATACGTAGTCGGCACCGGCGGCATCCTCGATGGTCACCTGCTTCAGCAGTCGTGTCTCGGGGTTCATGGTGGTTTCCCACAACTGCTCGGGGTTCATTTCGCCCAGACCTTTGTAGCGCTGGGTGAACATGCCGTCCTCCTTGCCGCCGTTGTACTTCTCCATGAAGCGCAGGCGGTCCTCCTCGGTGTAGCAGTACTCCTCGTTCTTCCCTACGCGGCAGCGGTAGAGGGGGGGGGTGGCGATGTAGAGGTGGCCGTTCTGGATGAGTTCGGGCATATAGCGATAGAAGAGTGTCATCAGGAGCGTGTCGATGTGCGAGCCATCGACATCGGCATCGGTCATGATGATAATCTTGTAGTAGCGAATCTTCTCGTAGTTGGCCTCCTTCGAGTCTTCGCCCAGGCCGAAGCGTACGCCGAGGGCCTGGATGATGTTGTTCACTTCCTCGTGCTCGAAGGCCTTGTGCCACATGACGCGTTCGGCGTTGAAGATCTTTCCGCGAATGGGCAGGATGGCCTGGAACTGGCGCATTCGTCCCTGTTTGGCCGAACCGCCGGCCGAGTCACCCTCGACGATAAACAGTTCGCAGTTTGCCGCATCCTTGTCCGAGCAGTCGGCCAGTTTGCCGGGCAGTCCGCCGCCGCCCATCGGGCTCTTGCGTTGTACACTCTCGCGAGCCTTGCGGGCTGCCACACGGGCTGTAGCGGCCAATATCACCTTGTCGACAATGAGCTTTGCCTCTTGGGGATGCTCCTCGAGGTAGTTGCTCAGTGCCTCGCCCACTGCCTGCTGTACGGCACCTGCCACCTCCGAGTTACCCAACTTCGTTTTCGTCTGTCCCTCAAACTGCGGCTCGGCCACCTTGATGCTGATTACGGCGGTGAGGCCTTCGCGGAAGTCCTCTCCACTGATCTCCACATGGTTCTTGGCCAACTTCTCGAGGTCCTTCTGGCACTGCGCTTCGGCGTAGGTCTTCAGGGTGCGAGTCAACGCCGTGCGGAAGCCCTGCAGATGAGTACCGCCCTCGATGGTGTTGATGTTGTTCACGTAGGAGTGCAGGTTCTCCGAGTAGGCTGTATTGTACATAATGGCCACCTCGATAGGGATGCCCTGCTTCTCGGTGTTAAGGTAGATGACATCATTGAAGAGGTGTGTGCGGCTTGAGTCGATATAGCGCACGAAGTCGCGGAGTCCGCCTTCGCTGTAGAACTTCTCCTGACGGGTATTGCCCTCATCGTCGGGACGCAGGTCGGTAAGCGTGATGGTGATACCGGCGTTCAGGTAGGCCAATTCTCGCATGCGGTTGGCCAGGATGTCGTATTCATACACCGTGGTGGTGAAGATGGAGTTGTCGGGCCAGAACTGCTGGCGAGTGCCGCGCAGCTCAGTGGTGCCCACTACTTCGACACCTGTCATGGGCTTGCCGCAGGCGTATTCCTGTTGGTAAATCTTCCCGTCGCGATAGACGGTGGACACCATCTTCGACGACAGGGCATTCACGCAGCTTACACCCACGCCGTGGAGTCCGCCGCTGACCTTGTACGAGCCCTTGTCGAACTTGCCGCCGGCATGAAGGACGGTCATTACCACCTCGAGGGCGCTCTTGTGTTCCTTCTCATGCATATCGACGGGGATGCCGCGGCCGTTGTCCTGAACGGTGATGCTGTTGTCCTCGTTGATGGTCACTTCGATATGCGTACAGAAGCCCGCCAATGCCTCGTCGATGGAGTTGTCCACGGTCTCATAGACCAGATGGTGGAGTCCCTTGCGACTGATATCTCCGATGTACATTGCCGGACGTTTGCGCACGGCTTCGAGTCCCTCCAACACCTGAATGTTGGAGGCACTATATTCTTGTGTCTGCGTCTGATTTTCTTCCATTCCGTTGTATTTTAGGCATGTTCTAATAATTATCAAATCCAGTGGGCATTATCTTCGTCTGCTCTTGCCTCTTTTAGGCATCGTTGGACTTCGTCCGAGCCTGCTTTCACTCGGAAAAGTCCATGCGAGCATGGCTTTCCTCTCGCTTACTCGCCGCCTTTACCTCCAAGTCATTGAATCGTAGCTCGCTACGCTTCGACCGGCTCGGAGCCAAATCTGCGCTGAAATAGCCTAAGAGCAGTTCAAAGCTAATTTTTAGAACCCATCTTTACTAAAACGGTACAAATTTACGAAGAAAATCCGAATCAGGCAAACATTCGGGGCAGAAACTTGTCGAATAGGCCTTTGGTCGATGTCGGCCGTCAGCACTTTTCTTCCAGACGATCTTGCGCCATGGGCAAGTGCTACGCACTGCATTGCATTCAAATCTATTCGTCGACGATGACTTTTTCCAAGGCTTGAACGAGGACATTGGCCATGAGTTGGTACCCAGCATCGTTGGGGTGCAATGCTTTGTCGGTGCTCAGATAAGTCAGTAGCCTGCCGCCACCACACTCTGTATAGAAGTCGGCCACTGGAAACGATTCGTATTCAGCGATTTGCCGCACGATGTCCACATAGTCTTTCAGCGTATATCCGTTGCTGAGTGCATCATTCGGGTTGTCGGGGAAGGTGCCATTGTAGCCGTAAGCCTTGCGTGGAGTGCAGAGCACCACCTTGGCTCTCGGATTCTTGTGGAAGATAGCATCAATGAGCATCCGATAGCTGGCCGCAAACGTGCCGTTGCGAGTATCGTTCCTGTAATCTTCGAAGGTGCCGGGCAGGACTCGTCCGCCCCAGTCGTTGATACCATGCTCTATCGTGTAGTACTCAGCCCGCACCACTTCGGGGATGGCCGAAGCCACTCGTCCGCCATTGACTGCCCTGTTGATGTGGCGGGTGAAGGCCAGCCTCTCCATCACACGAGTCTGATAGCCTTTCTCCACCAGACCTTCGTTATGATCGTTTACCCAGGTGATGGATGTCCCAAGCGAACACCAGCGTCCCTTCACCACCCTGGGTGCCGGAGCTTCACTTTCCTCTACGGTGTTCGGAGGGTCTTGATAAAAAGACATACTCTGTGCCATGGCATTCACAACCATGGCACAGAGTACAAACAGGAGTCCATGTTTCATCGTACAAATAAACTGAACTTTGTTCGAATAGCTTTGTGCTCGACCAAAAGTATGAGTAGACCTCGTCTCTTGGTGCTCACTTAACCAGCATCTTCTTGCCTTTTATGACATAAATGCCTTTGCATAGCCGGCCGACGAAGCCATCATTGACTTCTGCCACTTTACGTCCAAGCATGTCATAGACAGCAGTTTCGCAAGGCCTGTCCGTGGCTACGGCAGCTACGCCAGACGCATTCCCATAGGTATTATCGTCATTCCTCAAGACTACAGCCTCATCTCGATAGAACGGCATGGGATGTTTTTCCTCACCCAGCAGCTGAGTCCACTGTATCTTGCTCTGGTCGCCATTCAGCATATAGCACAGCTCGCCGTTCTGGATCTGTTCGTCGGTGACCTGTGTGGCAGGGAAGACGCTCCCGAGGAGCGGCGTCTTGTAGTAGAAATTGTCCTGAACGACATTGGCTCCACGCGGGCCGGCATAACACTCAGTGAGGTCGCCCACCTCGATGTCGGCAATCACGGCGCAGTTGTGCATCTCCAGATTGTCGGCCCAACCGGTGACGCCGCTGGTGGAGTTGCCCACCGTGTGGATGCTGCCGGCAAAGATGCAGTTCTCGATGAGTCCGTCCTGAATATGGCCCACGAACCCGCCAAAGGCAGCCACACCCGCTACGCCGATCTGCGAGAGGTTCACTCGGCTCACCACGTTGCGCAGCACAGCAGCGTTCATCGTATGGCCCACGATGCCACCGGCGAAGAGGGAGGCCGAAGCCACATTGCCCTCCAGTACCAGATTCTCTACCGTACCGCCGTCCAGTTCGCGGACGAAGGCCACATAGTTGGCACCATCCTCGCCAGCCGAGATGTTGACGGTAAGGCTGTGTCCCTGTCCGTCCAGCACACCGGAGAATGCCATTCCGCCACCCAGCATAGTATTATGCTCGGAGAAGTCGATGTCGGCAACCAGCTGTGCATGCAGTTTGTTGAAACCGCTGTCGACGAGGCGACAGAAGTGGGCCATCTGCTCGGCCGTTGAGATCTGGCAGATACCATCCACCTGGGGCAGGCCGAGATCCACCTTGATCTCCCACTGGCAGTTCTCCTCTGCCTCGGCAGCAGAGTAAAGACCGTCGGCATAGGCCATGTCCATGCCATCAAGCCGCTGCTCATATTCTTTCTTTTCCGTTTCGGGAATCAGGTTGTTCTCCGCCAGCGCATACAATTCGTCGTACATTCGATCCACGAAATACATCATCTTGGCGTAGGCCTGCTTGCACTCGAAGATGCGGCGGAAAATGTCGCTGTACTTGCAGATGAGATTGTACTTCTCCAGACCTGTAGAGGGTTCCTCGGCCGTGAGCGCCTGCAGTTCATCCTTGAGTGCTTGACTAAAGTTCGGTCCGTCGAAGTAATTCTGAAGCAGATACTCGTATCTGTTGAGCATTGTCTCGGCATGGAGCTTCATGCTGGCAACCACCTCATTCAGTGCCTCGGAAGCCTCGTCGGGAGTGCCCAGGTAAACAAGTCGGAAGTTCGAAATCACCGTCTCTTTATAGGCGCTTTGCCCCACGGTCTCTACGCCCACCTTCAGCTGGCCGCCCGTGACGTTGGCCACCACGACATTGCGGAAGAGGCCTTCGCTCCCATCCTCTTTCTCTCCGGGCATGACAACGTAGTTGCAGACATCATTGGCAAAGATGTACGAAGCAAAATGGAAGTTATTCCCTTCCACATCGCCCTTGTAGCGCCCATCGAAGGTGAAGGCGTAAATGCCCTCTTTCTGTATGCCCTCCACTTGTTGGTCCATAGAGAAACATCCTTGAACCACGCCGAGCCCTGATGATACAGCCACACTGCCTTCTGTCTGCCATCCGTTGGTGCCGTCGGCCAGTTTGGGATTACGGAGCAGACTGGTGATTTCGGCACCTGCCGTGTAACCATTCTCAATGGCCATCTGCAGCAGTTGTCCTACATATTCTGCCTCTGCACGAATCTCCTCGTCGTTCAATTGCCTCTCCTCCATGATGTAAAGGCTGGTTCCGTGAGGGAAGTCGGCCGAGGGTTCCCCCGAGGTCTCCAAATACTGTTGCAGTTTCTCGAAGTATGCTCCCTCCAGTTCACTGGCATGTTCTTTGACATAGTTCTTGGCATTTTCCACCGCATCGGCGTATGTCTGATAGGCTTCGATGGAATTCTTTACGGCCTGCTTCTTTTCCATCAACAGCAGATAGGCAGCCCACAGACTCTCGCGTGTGGAGATGTTGTTCAAGGTCTCGTCAACCGATGTCTCATAGTCTGTTCGGGCTTGTGTGCTGCACAGGACGGAGGAGACAAAGTTCATCTCGCCACTGTACAATGCATTAGCACAGTCCGCGGCCTCGCTGTCTGCCGAAGCACAGACGAACTTGGTTCCCTCGCTGGCATAGACGGGCAGTACGATGCCATGATCCGGGAAGGGCACAGGATGGGTGTCCAGATTCAGCGTCTGATAGAAGATGGGCACCGGGCGCAGTCCATTGAGCAAATGGCAGAGTTCGCCGCTCTGGATCTGTTCGTCGGTGACCTGTGTGGCAGGGAAACAGCATCCGCCAAGCGCTGTCTTGTAGTAGAAGTTGTCCTGAACGATGTTTGCTCCGCGCGAATCGGCAAAGCAGGCGGTGAGGTCGCCCACCTCGATGTCGGCAATCACGGCGCAGTTGTGCATCTCCAGATTGTCGGCCCATCCGGTGACGCCGCTGGTGGAGTTGCCCACGGTGCGGATGCTGCCGGCAAAGATACAGTTCTCGATGAGTCCGTCCTGAATATGGCCCACGAATCCGCCAAAGGCAGCCACACCACCTTCACCAATCTGCGAGAGGCTCACTCGGCTCACCACGTTGCGCAGCACAGCAGCGTTCATCGTATGGCCCACGATGCCGCCGGCGAAGAGAGATGCCGATGCCACCTCACCCTCCAGCACCAGATTCTCTATCGTACCGCCGTCCAGTTCGCGGACGAAAGCCACATAGTTGGCACCATCCTCGCCGCCCGAGATACGGACGGTGATGCTATGTCCCTGTCCGTTCAACACACCGGAGAAAGGCGTTTTTTCACCCAGCATGGTGTTGTACTCGGTGTAGTCAATGTCGGCGGTGAGCAGTGCCTTTGCTCCAGGCTCGCTGGAAGTGAGGGAGGCAAACCAGTACAGCTTCAGGGCATTGTCAATCTCATAGAATCCATCGGCATTCGCACTGAAGAAGTTGGGATCGGAATAGCCACAAACGGTGCATGTTCCGTTCTGCATTGTGTGTTCGTCCTGCCGAATGACTTCCTTTTCGTTGTTAAAGCCGAACACCTCGGTGATTTGGCCGGCGCAGTTGGCATGGGCGTTGACGTAGATCGGTTTATGCCCTTCGGCCATGGGATAGGGGATTGCGTCGGCATCCAGTGTCTGGTAGAAAGCAGGCGACTCCAGACCCTGATTCAATTTCCAGCACAGTTCGCCGCTTGCCACTTGAGCCTTGTCCACTGGTGCAGCCCCGTTGGCCTGTTCGCAAAAAGCACTGGTATAGTAGCACTCCTCACAAGCACCTGCAAAGCGGGTGAAGACGTAGGTGCCCCACTGCCCAGGGGCGGATGTGCACTCCACATCGGCCAGCATCAGGCAACGGCGCAGCAGAAGATACGACACTGGCCCTGTGGCACCGATGAAACCGCCAAAAGCCGTAACCTCGGGCAGCACCTTTATCGTGCCTGCTGTCACGCAGTTTTCAATGACGATGGGCGCGTTGGTGGTTCCGATGAAACTGCCAAATCCCGCTTCTCTTACGTCGAATTCAATCTTGCTCACACAGTTTCGCAGCGTCGCTCCGTCCCATGTCTGACCTGCGAAGCCTGCACCGAAGAGGCCCGAGAGAACGAATTTGCCCTCCAGCACCAGGTTCTCTACCGTACCGGCCAGACTGCGTATGAAGGCTGAATAGTCCTCGCTGCCCTCCAGATTCATCTTCAGCGAATGGCCCTGTCCATCCAGTACGCCGGTAAAGGCTTCGAGCATCGTGCTGCCCGACGTCCAGTCAATGTCGGCCGTCAGCACTGCCTGGGCCCCCGTCTCACCCCCATTCACTATTTCGGCAAAGGCTGTCATGTCGTTGGCCGAACCAATCTGGTACACTTCGCCTATCTTTTCGATAGCCGATGCACTGAATCCGCACAGCATAGCGGGAATCAATGCCAAAACATGTTTGAATCTCATAATGGTGTTGTTTGATTTAGTTGTTTGGTTTAGTTGTTTGTTTTTTATTCGCTTAGTTGTTTGGTTTTATCTCATTCCATTCTACTCGCATCTTTGCGGAGGAAGCAACACGGTCGGCCATTCGGGCCAGAAGCCATTGGCTCAGGGGATAGCCCGCCTGACCACGATGGTTCAGTCCGTCCGCTACCACGCGACCCTGACCATAACCGAACTGGAACAGCACAGCCACATCGCGCACTCGGACAATGCTTGAGAGAGCTCGCACGATCACCTCGGGCCGTTGCTCCGCAGCCTCGAGATTATACTTCCGTCCCCCATCTACCAGGGGAGCCCATGCCGGTCCGCAATAGCTGTGGTCCACTACGTCATCCACCATGCTGTCCGGGTACACATAGGTTCCGGTATTGTTCTTTGTCTCGCTGTCTCCCGCTTTCCACCATGATTGCTTGTACTCCAGGGGAAGGGACGGAAGCAGCTTGCCCTCATCGAAGAGGATGAGACCAGCGCCACGATGTACGGCTCTGCGAATCCGATCGTCTGCCTCGGCCACAACATAGACGGCCTGCGCAGGATATTCGCCAGACAACTCCTCGAGGGAATGGACCTCCCATTGGGCTGGGAAGTATCCGCACGAAGCATCGTCGGCATAGATGGGCCACGACGTTTCAGGAGTGATTTTCCGGGGGAAAATATATGTGGTCCAAGCGTTGGTGTACAGGGAGTCGGCCGTCTGCAGACTCAGGCGCACCTCGGCACGTCTGGGTGTCCCTCCACCTCCCTTTATGGGGAGCGAAGCCCCAATCCCCTTTAGCGGGAGCGAACTGCCGCAGTCAACTTTGACATTCTCCCAATGCTGTTCGCTGATCGCCTTGCCATTGACGAGGAGCGCGGCGGAAAGCCTGCCTTGGAGCGGACTGGGACCATAGTTGGATATCTGGAGCGAACAGGTGGCGGTGTCTCCTTCCGTGTACAGGAAGCGAAGCCCCCGCTGCAGAATCGCCACGGCACTGTTGAAGGGCAGGAAGTCCTCGGGCTTGATGGACTTCGGACGGAAGAAGTGGTCGAAGAGCCCGTTGGAGCTGGTCCAGTAATCATTGATTTGCCACAGATGGTAGCCAGACAGCGATCCGTTGCGGCGGGCACTCTCGATGGTGTATTTGTAGGAAGTCAGGTAGAGCTGTTCCGATGCCAAGGCCCAGTCTTCCACCTCCCCGTCCAGCTGCAGGCGACGGAGGTCGTTCCATCCCTGCTGCATCCAAAAGGGGAAGAAGTTGGTTCGCTCAAACAGCACGATCTCGCTGGGGCGCGAGAAGGTGAGGAAGTTGCCCATCTCGTGGGCCACAGTCGGTTTGTCAAAGGGCCGTGGCGATTCGTATTTGTCCGGATTCGTAATCGGATTACACCATTCGTCGAACAGGATGCTGTAGCAGTCCTCCGTGTCGCGGCCACCCTGAGCCACATAGTCCTTCAGCCAGTCGCCGTCGCAGTCCATGAAGGGACGGTCGGGGTCCTCCTGCTTGGCAGCCTCATAGCATCGGGTGCGCAGCGACGACTGGTCCCATGCTGCCCGCTCGAGCCCCATCTCGTTGCCGCCCACCCACGCCAGGATGCTGGGATGGTTTCGGTATTCGTGCACCACGGCTCGCAGGCGTTCCACAATCGTGTTGTCCGCTGCTTCCGGCGAGGTGTCTGGAGCCACATTCTTCTTCCACAGACTGCCCACGCCAGGCAGTTGGGGCGAATAGGCAATCAGCATCTCCGGCGAGGGTAGCATGCCCAGTTCGTCGCATGCATCGTAGTATTCGTGAGGCATCACGATGCTGTGATGGCGGCAATGGTTGAAGCCGAAAGCCTTGATGGCGCGGAGTCGCTGCCGGTAGAGGTTGATGTCGGTGGGCATACTGAATTGCTCGGGATAGATGTGGTCGTCTCCATAGCCACGCAGGTAGAGAGGCTTCCCGTTGAGCAGCACCTTGTTGCCTGCAAAGAGTATCTCCCGCATGCCGTAGCGATGCGTGAGGATGTCAGACATGCCATCCGTCGTAGTAAACTTCACGCGAACATTATATAGATAAGGCGTATCCGGGGTCCACAGTCTGGCTTTCGGCACTTCGGCCCACAGGTCCACCTGGGCACTGTCTTGCGCGAGGTCCAGCTGGATGTCTTTGACAGCCCGGGCAGCCAGCGTCCCCTCGGGTGTGAGGATTTCCAGTGTAATCGTTCCGGCCACTCTTTCCCCTGCGACAGACTGGCGGGTCTTTTCGTTGACGATGGTGGCCCTTACGCCGCAGTTCGTCTCCCCGACTTCCCCAGTCTGGGAATAGCCGAGACTGGTGCGAAGATAGATGTCGCCCAACCGTATCTTTGGACGGGACTCGATAAATACATGCCCCCACAGTCCGCCCCAAGCTACTTCCACGAAGTCGTTCAGCTGGGCGGTGCCCAGGAGTGGGTCCACGTCCCATCGCTGCTTGGAGTCCACACACACTACGAGCTTGGACTTGCGGCCCGGCTTCACGAAGGGCGTAATGTTCCATTCGTGACTGCCTATGCAGCCGATGGCCTCCGGACCTATCAGCGTTCCGTCAATCCACACCTTCGCATATCGGGAGATCCCCGTGAGCACCAGAAACACACTCTGCTTGCAGGGCCAGTCGGCAGGGACGACGAATTCCCTGCAATACCAGCCGCACCCCACGAAGTTGTGCCGCACCTTGTCGGTCGGTGCGCCATAGCCCTGAGCGTCCCAAATGCCTGGCACCTCGATGCGCCCTCCCTTCGAGGGAGAGACTTCCCAGGCTCCCGGGGAATCGAACCATCGGTCCGTCTCGCCACGGCGGTCGGGGTCGATGCAGAAAGACCATGTCCCGTCGAGATCTATCCGACGGCGCTGGAAAGCCTTGTCGGTGGCCCAAGCCGCAGCCGATGACAGACACAGCAGCGCAAACGCAGCCAGAATACTATGTTTAGCCTTCATAATTACGACTTTCTATCTTAAAACGTTTTAATAACCGTACAATAAAAAAACTCATCTATTCGAAGATGCAGTCCAGGATGAGATGCTCTGCCGGAGGCGCAGGGATTCCCTTCTTCCGATACTCGATCTGGTCACAGATGAGGCGGACCGACTCGCGTGCGATCTCCTCTATAGGCATCTGAACGATGGTGATTGAGGGGAACAGCGAGCGTAGCAGCATGTTTCCGTGAAAACAGGCCAGCTGGCAGTCGTCCGGCAGTCTCACCCCTCTTTCCTGCATGTAGTGCACCAATTCCTCGGCCAGCAGGTGGGTGGTGAAGAAGAAGGCATCCACCCTCGGCCTTACGGCCAGAATGCGATCCAGCACCTGGGGCAGGTCGCATCGGTAGCTGTCGATGGACAGTTCGGCATACAGTTCTTCGCAGGCGGCGATGCCTGCCGCCTCCAGCGCTTCCCTGTATCCCCTCACTCGTTCACGGATGGAATACCGCTCGGCATCGATGCACAGCAGGGCGATGCGCCTTGCGCCGCGCCTTACCATCCTCTCGACTATCTCGCCGGAGGTCTTCCTGTCGTTCGACACCACACTGTTCCCCTTCCACTGAGGCTGCAGCTGGTCGAAGGCCACAGCTGGGAACCCATCGGCCAAGTTTTGGTACGGGCCGTCGTCCGGTCGTCGCAGTGGCGCGATCAGCAGTCCGTCCACCCTTTTCTGCTGCAGCAGCCCTATCATGCGCTCCTCGCGGCGGTAGTCGTTATGCGAGCAGCACATCATCAGCGTGTAGTTCCTCTTCTCGGCCTCCAGCTCAATCTGGTCGGCCAGTTGCGAGAAAAAGGAGTCCGTGATGTCGGGTACTATAAGGCCCAAGTTCTCCGAATAGCCCTTGTTCAGGCTGCGGGCAAGCACATTGGGCTGATACCTGAGCTCCCTGGCGCAGGCCAGCACCCGCTGCTGAGTCTTCTTGCTCACCTTCCTGAGGTCGCCCTGTCCGCTCAGCGTGAGCGACACTGTGGCCGTAGACACATTCAGCCTCTCTGCAATATCTTTTATTGATACAGCCATTCTCTCTCTCCTTTTACGTTTCTCCTTTCGTTATAGCCCCTTCGTTCTCCTTTCGTGGGCTATATCCCCCTTTTCTTTAAGGAAAATACATGCCGACGGGGCGACTTAAAACGTTTTATGTTGCAAATTTCATGAATTATTCCGAGATGCGCAAGCATTTCCCACACTATTTTCCATAAATGGAAATATTTTGGTGGGTTCTAAAAAATAACTTTGAACTGCTCTTAGTCTATTTTAGAGCAGATGTGCCGTGAACTGTCGTTTGTTCCACAGCAACTACCGCCCTACACCTCCCCTTCGCTCTCCATCTGTATCTTTGCCGTCATGCCATTATAATATTTAATGTTCGCGCGCGCGAAAAGATACTTCGCCATTCAGCTTGAAGGCCTTGATGTTCGAGCCGTCGGCCACCTCGAAGTATGCGCGGCAGGCACCGATGCTGGCTCCGTTCTGCGGGTAGTACAGCGTGTTCCCGTCGCCGAGGAAGAGGATGTTCTTGTTCTCAGCTACGAAGCTCTGAGCGTCGTAGCTGCCCTTGAAGGTCACCGTACCGTCGCTGGTTGCTACATTGTGCATCGTCTAGTCGATGGTAACGTTGGTGAAGACGGGACCCATGATATTGTCACCTGCAGCCCACTTAATAATATAACGTGAGTTCGACGAAATTGATTCAGAACAGAGTAAGCTGATTATCAATCACTCTGACCACTTGTATCGATGGCTTCTTGGGGAAGTAGCAGTAGGCAGCAACAGCTCCCAACAGGTTGACAGCGAAGTTGCAGACTGACCTGTGTCTTGAGTGTTCAATCTGTGCGATGTTCTTGAGCTCGTCGTTGACACTTTCAATAATC
>JAILBW010000150.1 GCA_024680695.1 Bacteroidaceae bacterium | reverse complement strand
GATTACTGTTTCCACAGCCCGTAGCGAGACGTTTTCCCACGCGTGGAACAGCGTTTTCCCACGTGTGGGAAAATGGTTTGTCGCGCGTGGGAAACCGCTTTGTCTCTTTTTGGCATCTTCAACTCCTATTCCTGGAACCGTAGCTTGCTACGCTTCTGCGGCCTTGAAGCCATATCTGCTCAAAAATAGACTAAGCATAGTTCAAAGCAATTTTTTAGAACCCACCTTACATTAATAAAGCATCTTGCGACCGTTGACGATATAGATTCCCTTTGTGACTTTCTTTACGCGGCGTCCGCTCAGGTCATATATCTCTGCCACTCCTCTCGGTGAGGCAGAGAGGGAACTGTCGAGACCGTCTTGCTTGGGGAAGCCACACAGTTCGGCGTAGTCGCCCCGGTCGTATTGCCATTGCAGGATAGGATAACCATTGCCTTCGGCCGGATTGGAATACCACGGACTGCCCCACTGTGCGGCGGCTTCCTGCAATTGTGAGTGTGTGAGGCCACCCTCGACCGGCTGTCCGTTCACCAGCATCTCATCGAAGATGTGCGTTCCAGTCAGGACATCGGATTCGACCGTCACGGCAAATGGTACGGCAACGGACGAGCCGTTAATCATTCTGTTCCATGCAATTACGTTACGGAAGAGGCTGGGCGCCGTGTCGTCCGCCTGGCCTCCGGCAGCGATTGGCGCGGCAATTGGTGCCTCGATGGAGCCTGCCGAGTAGCAGTTCTCGATGGTGAGTGCCGAGCGCACTCGGCCGACGATACCGCCACAAAGACTTGTCGATGTGCCTGTGCCAGTGATGTGAACATTGGTATAGACATTGCGGATATAGACAGGTACGTTGTTCACAATGCCGGCCACTGCGCCCGCATAGGCCTTACTCGTGATACGGCCAGTGACATAGCAGTTCTCCACGATACAGGGAAGCGGGTTGCCTTCGTCGTCCTTGTATGTCGATGAACCGACGGAGCCGGCAATGACTGCTGCGCCGGAAGCAGTGCTCACCACCTCGGCATCCACGAATCCTACGTTGCGGCACTCACCGACGAGCGTGCCGAAGAAGCTGGGATAGCCACTCGCCGCGGCGGGTTTCAGGTGCTTTATCACATGGCCTCGTCCGTCGAAGTTTATCCAGAGGCGATAGCTGGCCGACGTGGTGTTCAGCTGCTCCCAGTTGAAATCCTGCATATCGACATCGGCATCCATGACGAAATAGGTCATCTGGCTGCGCACAAGCACGTTTCGCATATTCATGAGCTGCTCGGGACGCGAGATGACGTAGGGCGATGCCTGGCTGCCGTCGCCTTGCTGGTAGGTGTAGGGCATCTGTTCGGCGGCGGCAATCATGCGAGTGATGAACTTCAGGACATTAGCGTCCGTATAGTTGCACTCGGCCAGAACGCTTTCAGCCTCGGCCAGTGTGGTTGTGGCCTCCTCCGAGAGGTAGCCCTTTTGGCGAGCCTCGTCCATCTTGTCCTGCATCCATGCGATTTGTTGGCGAAGCGAATCATAGACTTCGACACTGTGCATGACATTCCCCATCGCCTTGCCATAGGCCAGAAGTTTCGTGTAGCGGGCAGTGGCCGTCGTGGCGGCCAAGATGGCTTCGTAGGCTGTCTCGGCGGTGGTGCGCAGGTTAGCGTAGTAGGGTGTGTGGTTGGCGTCGAGCTCATCGGCCAGTGCCTTGTACTTGGCTGTCACGGTGTTTGTCGCCTCTTCGTTCTGATAGCGGAAGGTGAGTTTCAAGTTGGCCATGTAGAAGCGCTCCGTATCAGTCAGCGGTTTCCGTGTGCGCGCACCGATGGTCAGGTTGCCGTCATAGACCAGGCCGTAAATCTTGCGTTTATAGTTGCCGCGGAGGAAGGTGGCAGCGATGGCGGCCTCGGAGTTGGCTGGTGTGGTGGTGAGTGTGGTGTCCCGAGCCATCGTGGGCAGTTCGTTCACATAGAAATCGACATTGTCGTCGGTGTCGAATGCGTTGAGCTCCAACTCGTAGATTCCGTTGGTCATGCCCGTCATTGTCTGGCTGATGTCGAAGGTGCCGCCGTTCTTCACGTAGGCCATCGGCATGAAGGCTGTGCCAGCCCCGGATGCGGCGGTGGCGTCGTCCGAGATTTGTGCCGTCCATCCTCGCCAGTTGCTCTTGGAGAGGTCGGCATTCTGGATGCGGTAGGTGCGCACCGAACCTTCGTTCTTGTAGAATACGGGGCCTTCCTGGGGAGTGGTCGATGGTGTGCCGTTGGAGATGACTGGCCAGTCGTTCCGGTCCCAGGTAATCTTGTCGAGCAGCATTACGCGTCCGTTGTCGGGATTAGTGGCATCGTAGGCATGATAGAGCAGCCAGTCGTTGCCCTCGTCGTCGGTCACGATTTCGCTGTTGTGGCCGGGGCCTTTCCATCGGTCGTTGCCCTGGATGATGGTGGTGTAGTTGTTGTCGAACATCTTGCCGCCCGACTTGTTTACATAGGGACCAGTGAGTTTCGTGGCACGACCCACAACGGTCTTGTATGTACTGCTCACTCCCTCGCAGCATGAGCCGACGCTGCAGAACAGGTAGTAGTAGTTACCGCGCTTGTATATCATGGCACCCTCGAAGACACCGCCGCCAATCTTTGCCTTCGCCTTCGGGTTCTTCATCGTCAGTCCGTCATCGGAAAGTTCGCTGATGTAGATGTCATGGAAACTGCCCCATACGAGGTATTTCTTGTCGAACTCCTCAACGTAGCAGGGGTCGATGCTGTTGTGCACGCCGATTTCCGTGCTGCGGAACAGCTTGCCCCGGTCGGTGAAGGTGGCAGGACTGTTGCCCGTGGCTACGCCGATGCCCGTGCGGGTGCCGTTGCCCCATAGCGCGCACGCATAATACATAAGGTAGGCGCCATCGACATAGTTCACGTCGCAAGCCCAGAAGCTGTAGTGGTCAGTCTTCTTGTTCCCTTCGGCATCGACATAGGTGGAGTCGTTCCAAGTGGGTCGGGAGATGACGTTATTCAGGCGGGTCCAGTTTACCAGGTCGGTGCTGCGCACACCCTTCTGTCCCGTCGAGTAGGCATACCAGTAGCCGTCCTGCGCCCGCTGTACGCTGGGGTCGGGGAAGTCGACGTTATAGACGGGATTCGTGTAGGTGGTCTGTGCAGCGACGTTGAGGCAAAGTACCGAGCCAAGGAGCATGAGGAATCGTTTCATTGCGTATTTCTCTAAGTGAATGATCTTTTCGTGAAGAAGTCTTCGAGGCTTTTACGAGGCAAAGGTACGCAGAATAATCCACAATCCAAAATGGATAATTCATAATTTTATGTTTGGGCGTATCTTTGTCTCTTTGTAATTACTTTTTCGCAAACACTTTGTCGGCAAAGTCCAGCATCCACACCCAGTCGTAGGACGAGTGTCCATGCATCTCGCTGCGCCGCACATAGCCCAGGCGGGGACCGATGGCACTTGTATCGTAGTCTTTAGGCCATTCCACCCGAGGCAGTCCCTTCTTGCAGAATTTTTCCCAGACGGGACTTGCTGCCTGCAGGGCCAGGAATTCCCCCTTGGTGTCGAACCAACGTTCGTCGAAGCCCTCCACCAGCATTGCTCGCGGCGCCACGCAGGCGAGCAGGAGGTGCTGGTCGAAGGGCATTTGGTCTTCGTGACCGGCATACTTCTTATAGGCTCGGCAGTACCAATGGGTAAAGCTCTTCGTCTCTGTGGTGATGTTCTCGCCGTAATTGCGCTTTGCCAGCGGCACCCCGCCACCACCCGTCTGGTTGGGAACCACCAAGGGGAAGCGTTCATCGTAGGCGGCAGCTATCAGTGCGGCCTTGCCCAGACGGGAGCTGCCCGTCAGGACGACTCTGGAGGCATCCAGCAATGAATCCTTCTCAATCATGTCCATTCCGCGCATCAGTCCCCAGGCCCATGCGCCCAGTGAAGTCGTGTTGTCGTCGCGGGCAGGATCGCGAGGAGGCCAGAGGTCGAAGCATCGTTGGTAAGCGTACTTGGCCTGCTCAGCCTCCGTAGCGGGGTCTGGGTCGGGCGAAATGTCGGCGTAGCAAGCGGTGACGTAGGCATATCCCCGGGCCAGAATCATGCTCACCGGATAGTATGTCCTCTGGTTGGGGTCGCCATAGAAGCCCCGAGGCTTTATTTCGCTGCTGAGCTGATGTGGTACATTCAGGCTCTCGGTGATGATGATAGCTTCGTCGGTGAGGACGGTGTGATTGCCTGCATAGTTGAGCAGCATGACGGTGGGTATCGGTGCCTTGGCATAGCGGGGCGTCACGATGAGCCAATCGATGAAGGGGCCCGTCTTGTTGCTGCGAAACCACATCCTCACCTGCCGCCGCAGGCCGAAGCCAGCAAGGGTGATGCCTTGCTCCTTCAGTTCCAGATAGATGTCGTTCTTGGGCGGAATCTGTCCGTACATCTCGCGTTGGAAGATGTCGAGTATCTCCTGTCGGCGCAGCTGCCAGTCACGTAGGTTTTTCACCTTCTTCCCGTTCACGAAACGGAGTGGGTCCTCGAGTGTGTAGGGTCCCACCTTGCTCTCGTCATAGTTCACCACCTGCGCCTGGCCAGCAATACCCATGACGCAGGCCACAATCATTGATGCTACAAGTCTTTTCATGTTGTTTATCAATTAGGATTTATCCATTACATTCCCGTTCACTTTTGCTTTCCTGCTGTTCATCCCCTCGATGTATTCGTCGCAAGGACACCATCCGGCGTTTCAACCCAGCGCTGAAAGTGCCAATCGAAAGGGTTTTTATTGATTCCACGAGCAAATATACAATTATTTGTTGAAACAAACGACACTGCAGAGATAAATCTGAATCATCAGTATAAACCTTTGCCGAAATAGGGTTGATTACACCCTTTAACCATCTGCTTGCTGTCGCATCATCTCCTGCTTGCTGTCGCATCGGTCCCTGCTTGCTGTCGCATCATCTCCTGCTTGCTGTCGCATCGGTCCCTGCTTGCTGTCGCATCGGCTCCTGCTTGCTGTTGCATCGGCTTCTGCTTGCTGTTGCATCGGCTTCTGCTTGCTATTGTGTTTGTCATACTAATATCTTTCTTGTCGGAATGCAAAGGAACGGGAATAGCCACAATCCGCTCAGAAGTGCTCAACAAAGGGTCAAGAAGTGCGTAATTTAACAATCATTAACTAAAGCTTCTGCATGCTATGACGCAAATTGTCACAATATGGGCCGACCTTTGCCTCCGAAAACAAGAAACAAACGCATAAAAAGAGAAAAGCTATGAAGACGCAAGCAATCTACAACGAGACGCACGAGAACATCCTGCATGCCATGTGGCAGAGTTTCCTTACATCTTCGCTGATGACCCGCACTACCGAATGGTTCGGCCAGATGCTGGAGGAACATATCAGCCCGCAGCAGACACTGCGACTTATTCACGCACAATTGGCCTTTGCCGCCCTCATATTGTTTGGGGGCATAACGATCGCTACAAGTCTGCTGCTTTTCGCTTGGTTCGGACTGAGCGTACTACAGTACTGGCGTAATCAGGAAAAATGAGTCGTGGTGGGAAAGCCTCTTCTGGCCTTGGTGAACCGATGGACTTTATTGCACACACTCTTGTGCAATGATGAAATCGACCACCTTCCTGACCTCGATACCTGCAAGGCAACGCCAGTCACCGAATCGGCAGGGGCGGCTGCCATACGTGCTGCAAGGACGACACGGCAGTGGAAGCTGGATGACATCGTCCATGCGCTGTCCCCAGCCGAGAAATCCAGCCAAAGGATGCGTAGCGCCCCAGATGCTAATCACCCGTACGCCAGCCAGCGAGGCGAGATGCATGTTGCCGCTGTCCATCGTTAGCATGAGGTCGAGCCGTGACATGAAGTGTAGCTCGGCTGCCATGTTCTCCATGCGTCCCACCATCGACTGCACACCCTCGAACTGTTCGGCCCATTGCTCCATGATGCAACGCTCCTTCTCGCCAGCGCCGAACAGGAACACTTGGATGCCGCGGGCGGAAAGTTGCTGCACCACCTGTTTCATGCGTTCCAGCGGGTACACCTTGCCGGGATGAGCCGCAAAGGGTGCTACCCCGATACGCGAGGGACCATCGGAAGTATGGGGACGGGGATCGTCCACGAGCGAGAAGCGCTGCGACGGATCAATCTCCACAGGGAATCCCAGACGGCCCAGTGCCTCGGCATATCGGGCAAAGGGTGTGGGCTGCTGCGTCTTCACCTGGGCATGCAGGAAGGCACGCCGAGCCTTGCGTCCCTTGTGGATATACGTCACGGGAAGCCCCGCCAGACGGAAGCGCAGGCGCAAATACTTGGTGCGCAACACATCGTGCAGGTCGCAGACATGGGTCGGACGGAGTGCAGCCAATTCACGATAGAGTCGGGCGAGCCCTACGCTCCGCGGATCGATGCCAAAGAAGTCAACATTGGACGGCAACAGTTGCATGACACTGCCCACAAAGGGCCGGCTCACGACTGTGACACGAATGTCGGGATAGCGACGAGCCAAGGCATCAATAACTGGGACGGACATCAGAATGTCGCCCAATGCCGAGAAACGTATCAGAAGTAAATGAACCCTGGACTCCGGTCGAGAGTCCTCACACTCGGTAGAGCTGATGCTCGCATCGCTCCCCGCTCGGTCATTTGCATCCATCATTTCTTCCCGTATAGAATAGGGTTCGTAGCAACGTCGTTGTACATCTTCATCTGCTTGTACACCCGCATATACTTACGTCCGGCTGCAATGTCGTCCAGCAACTGGTCGATGGCCATCGAAAGGTCGGTGCGCTGCTGCAGGAGTACGTCGAGCTTTCGGCCGCACGTCTGGCGGTGTTCCAATGTGGCATCGTTGCGTTCCATCTGTTCTTTCATGTGAAAAATCTTCAGGGCAAGGATGCTCAGACGGTCCACTGCCCATGCCGGACTCTCCGTGTTGATGGTAGCATCGGGCAGGGGCTGTATGTCATGGAAGCGCGTATAGAAGTAGCTGTCGATGGTCTCCACCAAGTCTGTGCGGTCCTGATTACTGCGGTCGATGCGGCGTTTGAGCGCCAATGCCTCCACGGGGTCGATGTCCGGGTCGCGTATAATATCCTCGAGGTGCCACTGCACGGTGTCTATCCAGTTCTTGCGGTAGAGGTCGGCCTCGATGGTGCCTGCGTCGTAAGGGCATGGCATCTCGGCATCGACATCATCAGTCCGATGATAGTCATCGATGGCTCGACGGAAGATGGTGTCTGCTAATTCAGTAAATGTCATATTCTATTGTCTGTTATAGTTGTTAAATACTGTGTATTGCAAAGGCAGCGTCCATGATTATTCCACTACCACCTTGCGTGTGAAATGGGAGTATGAGCCGTCCACGCTGACGATGTACACTCCCGGTTGCGGCGCGAAGAGCGTAACGTCGGTGCCCTGCTTTGTATCGCAAAGGCGGCCGTCCGTGGAAGTGAGCTGGATGATGCTGCGCTCGCAGTTCTGCACCCTCACCTGCTTGCCTTCGACGCGCACCCGAGCTGTCTCCTCGAGCATCTGCCCGAAGCCGTCGGGCACTTCCTTGCCCAGATATTCCCCCTTGATAGTCTCGCGGAACACATCGACCGTGATGCGGTAGTAGCCGTCGTCGCCGATGTCCCACTTATAGTCATTACCATAGTTGTACATTACTCGCTCGGCCGAAGTGATGAGGGCATCCTGCCGGTAGGGATGAAGATGCTTGGGTGTCCATCCATACTGTCCCACAATCTTGAACCGCTTCGGCTGTTCATTGTCGCTGTAAGCCTTCAGTTCGCCCGTCCATGTCCATTCGTAGGGATTCGCCTCGCTTTGAATCATCTCCTTGCCCATTTCCAGATGCCACTGATCCTGCTGCTCGGCCGATGTGCAGCCGCCGACGATGCGCGCTTCGTACCAAGGGGTAAAGACTTCGCCGCTCAGCGTCATCTTGCTCGGATTGAACGTAAACCGGTAGTTGGTCGCACCGAAGAGCACTGCCCAGCCGCCGGCTGCTGGGTCGCGACTGCTGACGCACGACACTTCGCTGGCCGCAATGTTGCTGTCCTGCAGTTTCGGGCCGAAATAGCGCGTTGACTCGCGGATGGCGTCGGTGTTGATGATGTACAGTTTGCCAGCCTGGAGAGCGCCGTGGAAATGGTAGGTGCCGTCGTCCCATAGTTCGAGCGGCTGGATGCGCCCTCCGAGTGCCGACCCTGTCACGTAGTAGATGGAGTTTCCTGTGGGAATCACGCTGCCGTCGTATTCTGCAACGCTGGTTCCTGCATCTATGCCCGCCTGCTGGAAAGACGCCTTCACTTGCAACGCCTGCTCCATCGTACAATCTGTCGCGGGGATGTTCACCACGAGTTCACCCGTTGCGGCATTGTATTCCAGCGTTGAAGGATCGAGGGGATTGCCGTTGAGAGATACGCTCTCTGGTGCAGCCTTCAGACCGAGGAAGTGTACCTGCCAGGCGCGGCTTTCAGGAATGCCGGGATAGCTGCCCACGCGAGGTGCGATGCGCAACTCCGCGCCGTCGGCTGAAGCGTGATGATGGAAATAGGTGTTGGCCACCTTGTCCGTCTCGTAGTCCTGATTCGTGCCGGCATCCTCGTAGAAGCGTCCTGTCCCGTCGGCTCCCGGCGTCACGTAGAGTATTATTTCCGAGGGTGTTGTCTCCACCGTCCGCTGCACTGGATAGTTTACGATGACCGACCCCGGCCGGTAATAGACGGGGAACTCGTCGGTCGTGAAGCTGTCGCTGAAAGTGCGTCCGCCGTTCACTAATGCGCTGTGCGTCACATCCCACCACAGGCCCTCCGGCAGCCAGATAGTGCGTCGGCTCAGTCCGTCCTCGGCAGGAGTATAGATGGGCGCCACCAGAATGTCGTTGCCGAACATGTATTCGTCCTCGTAGCGGTAGGCGTTGTCCTCCTCGGGCCAATCGTAATAGAGCGGCCGGTTCATGCCGACTCCCGTCTCGTAGGTCTCTCGGGCTGCCGTATAGAGATAGGGGAACATGCGGTAGCGCAGGCGCACCGTCTCACGCAGTTGCTCGAAGTTGCTGTACTTCCAGATGCGGCGCTCCAGTTTTGCCGCATTGGTGGCATGGGTGCGGAAGATGGGAGAGTAGACACCGAACTGAAGCCATCGCTGCAGCAACTCAGGGTCGTTGTTGCCGCTCTGGTGCCCGCCAAGGTCGTGTCCCCAGTAGTCGTAGCACACATTGCTGGCCGTACTGGTGAAGTAAATCTGATATCCGAGCGTGGTCCACGCCGCGTTGCAGTCGCCGCTGAAGCAGATGGGATAGCGATGATTGCCGAGGCCGCCCCAACGATGGTAGATAACCGGACGCAGCTCGGGCCGATTCCGCTTCATGTCCTCGAAGAAGACGTGGTTGCACCAGAATGTCTCGCCAAGCGGCAATGCGTCGCTCACCAGGAGGTGCTGCTGCCAGTCGAGCCACCAGAAGTCCACACCTTCGTTCTCGTGGTCGCGAATAATATTCTTAAAGAACGCGCGCGCGAAGACGGTATCCTCTATGGCCCAGGGGATGCGTTCGGTGTACGATGCATCGTAGCCCAGATCCTTCTTCATGGCGGCATAGTAGTCTTCGTGGTTGCCTACGCCGTCTGCCGGGTGCAGGTTGAGGGCGGTCTTCAGCCCATGGGTATGCATGTAGCGTATCAAGGTGGTGGGCGACGAGATGAGCTGTTTGTCCCAGCTCCATCCGGTCCATCCGCTCTTGTGCCAGTCCATATCCATGATGAGAACATCCATCGGGATGTCGTTCCTCTCCACGTCGCGGATTATTTGCATGAACTCCGTCTGCGTATAGGCCCAGTAGCGGCTGTACCAGTAGCCGAAGATGTACTTCGGGGGCAGGGGCACTCGGCCGCCCACCTTGATGTAGTCGGCCAGACAGCCCTTGTAATCGTGGCCGTAGCCAAGGAAATACCAGTCGGTGGCCGACTTGTCGACAGGCTGTGCCCACCAGGGGAAGCCCGTCGAGTCGTCCTCGAAGGCAAAGGTAGTGCTGCCGTCGCCGCGCTTCGTGGCCGGGCTCTCGTCGATGATGGCCCATCCGGCTCGCGACACCAGTCCGTCCTCGAGTTTGTAGCGCATATTGTCGCCCCATTGTGTATCGAGGGTCCGATTCGTGCCCTTCAGGTTCAGATTGTCCGTCTTGCCCGGGTACCACACACACTCCTGTCCGTTCATCTGGAAGGCGATGGAGAGGTTTGTGGGTGCCTTGTCCGTCACTCGCGGCTGTGAGCCCACCTTGTAGCGCAGCGTCAGGTCGGCCGTCCGGATGACGAGGTAGCCGCCATCCGTTTCGGTGGTGAACTGCGGCACTGGCAGCCGGCGGTTTACGACGGCAAAGGTGGCGCGGTCCTCGAACCGAGCCGTACTGCTGTACTGGATGCGAATCATCCGGCTCGTCAGCACGGTGAAGCGCATCTTGCCGCTCACCACAACAGCCTCCTCGTTTGCCTTCGGATTCCATTCCTCGGCACCGACAAAGCCTGCGCACCACAGGGCGCACATCAGGCAGACGCACCTAATCATGTATTGCAAACTAATTCTCATGCTACTTCTTTATTCATTTATCTTCAGGCCTCCCACTCGTCTCAGCCGCCTCTTCTACACCTGCCACTACAGGCAGAAGCGACCAAAAGAGAAATGCGCCTTCAGTCCGAAAACCCTTTAATCTTTAACCTTTAACCTTTAGTCTTTAACCTTTACCCATTACTCCTTGCAATCACACTGCCGCTGGCCTGATGCGTAGCAAGTATCAGCACTTCAGCTATTTGGACATGGTCCGGCGCATTCGTCACAAAGACGGCAACGTCGGCAATGTCGTCGCCCGTCAGCGGCTTGATGCCCTCATACACCTTGGCGGCTCGGGCCGTATCGCCATGAAAGCGGGTGTTGCTGAAATTCGTCTCCACAAGCCCCGGCTTCAGGTTCGTCACCCTGACAGCGGTGCCCGAGACATCGATGCGCAGTCCGTCCGTGAGAGTCTTCACGGCAGCCTTCGTGGCGCAGTACACTCCACCCCCAGCGTAAGCCGCATCGCCAGCCACAGAGCCGATGTTGATGACATGCCCCCGGTTGCGAGCCACCATGCCCGGCACTACGAGGCGCATCATCGTCAGCAATCCCTTGATATTTGTGTCTATCATCGTTTCCCACTCCTCGAAGTTGCCTTCGTACTCGGCCTCCAGCCCAAGCGCCAGTCCGGCATTGTTCACCAGCACGTCGATTACGGCCCATTCCTCCGGCAGGCGTTCGATCAGTTCCTTTGCCCTCCTGCCGTCTCGCACGTCGAAGGCAAGTGTCAGCACCTCAGTGCCTTGGCCAATCAGTTCCCTCCGTATCTCGGCCAGCTGCAACTCGTTTCGGCCTGTCAGGATCAACCTGTCGCCATTCGCTGCAAACTTCCTTGCACAAGCCAGCCCGATGCCGCTTGTGGCGCCCGTTATCAATACCGTCTTATTCATTGCTTTCTCTTTTGTGTGCAATACCCGCCTGCAAAGATACGAATAAGCGAGCGAAAAGCCAAATAACTTTTGACTTTTTCCGAGCGAGAGTATCTAAGACCGAAGGTCAAGGATGCAAATAAGCGAGCGAAAAAAGACGCAGTTCACACCACTTTTGCCGAAATCGGACAGAGAATGAAGGGTGATTCACCGTATCTG
>JAILBW010000149.1 GCA_024680695.1 Bacteroidaceae bacterium | reverse complement strand
GAACTTACTACGTCTCGGCAAAAAAAAGGGATGATTTCCTTTGTTTTGCTCTCGACTTTTTCGTAACTTTGCCCCCGAGATAACACAAATGCAAGATGAGTAAGATATTTTCCCTTTGGTCCGCAATATGCAGATTCAAGTACGGCGTGGTGCTGGCAATCATCGTACTTATCGTGGGCTTTGCCGACGACAACAGCTATTGGAACCGCCACAAGCGCCAGCTGGTGCTGAGCCAGTTGTCCGAGGAGATTGCCAATTACAAGGCACAATATGAGGACGACGACAAGCGCCTGAAGGAGCTGGACGAAAACCCAATCGCCCTGGAGAAGCTGGCTCGCGAGAAGTACCACATGAAGCGGGACAACGAGGATCTGTTCATTGTGTTCGACAACTCGGAGAGCAAGCCGGCCGAGGCCGACTCGCTGTCTGCCTTGTAGTCTTGCCTTCAGGATGAAAACGCTCTCCCCCATCGAGAATTTCCTGTTCCGCATCGGCGCCATTGGGATGCTGGTAGGGCTCGTCGTGCGCATGTTCGACGCACGTCTCTCGCTGTACATCTACGCGGTGGGTGCGCTGTGCTTCTGCCTGATGCAGGTGCGAGCCGAGTATCTGGGCAACGACCTCGTCGTGCGCCGCCTGCGCCGTCAGCAGCTGCTGGCCTGTGTCTTCTTTATTCTTACGGCCGTCTGCATGAGCATGCAGACACTGCGCTACGGATTCTGCCGCCGCAACGAATGGATGGTGGCCCTTGCCATCGCCTGCCTGCTCGAACTTTACACCGCCTGGCGCATCCCCGCAGAGTTACAAAAAGTGAAGAAATCTTAATAAAGCTAAAAATTTTTCCTACTTATCATTAAAAGCACTACTTTTGCCGTTGGTTTTATAAGAAATCGATGAAACACATCTGCTATTTGCTCACGATGGTTTCCATACTGGTGGCTTCATGCTCCAGTCAGTATGTCGTAAACGGCATGTCCACGGTCGAGTCCCTGGAGGGCAAGACGCTGTATCTGAAGGTGTATCAGAACGACGACATGGAGACAATCGACTCGTCGAGCGTGGTGCATGGCAAGTTCCGCTTCAGCGGAGTGCTGGACTCCACGATGATGGCCAACGTCTTTCTGGGCGAAACCAGCGTGATGCCTCTCGTCATCGAGGAGGGCCAGGTGGACATGAAAATCGACGAAAACATACAGAGCGCCACCGGTACGCCGCTCAACGACAGCCTGTTCAGCTTCATCAAGCGCAAGACACAACTGGAGACGCAGATGGCCGAACTGCCGCGCAGGCAGAGCCAGATGATCATGGCCGGCATGGACTTGGACGAGATTACGCAGCAACTCGACGAGGAGGCACAAGGGCTCTCACGACAGAACGACCGCCTCGTCACACACTTCATCCTCTCGAACTGCAACAACGTGCTGGGACCGGGCATCTTCATGATTCTCACCAGCAGCTACCGATTCCCCGTGCTGAACCCCCAGATCGAGGAAATCACCACGCACGCCTCGCCCTATTTCATGAACCATCCCTACGTGAGGGAGTATCTGAAGGCCGCCGAGGCAAACATGGAAAAGATTCGCGAACAACACTACAAGAAATAGGAATCCCATAGCCTCTACAAACCGTCGACGTGAAATACCTTTATCGCACCTACCAGCTCTTAGTGGCCGCACCCATTCTGCTGTTGGCCACCATCGCCACAGCCCTTGTCACCATACTGGGCTGCACGCTGGGCAGTGCACACTTCTGGGGCCACTATCCCGCCATGATTTGGAGCCGGATGATGTGCCGGGTGATGCTGCTCCCCGTCAAGGTGGAGGGCCGCGAGCATATCCATGACAAGACCTCCTACGTCTTCGTGGCCAACCATCAGGGCGCCTACGACATCTTTCTCATCTACGGTTACCTGGGCAGGAACTTCAAGTGGATGATGAAGAAGTCGCTGGGACAGCTGCCACTAATCGGCCGAGCTTGCCGCAGCGCAGGCCATATCATGGTGGACAAGAGCGGGCCTCGAGGCATACAGCACACCTGCGAACAGGGGCGCCGAGTGCTGCACGGAGGCACCAGCCTCGTCGTCTTCCCCGAAGGGGCGCGCACCTTCACCGGCCACATGGGTGTCTTCCGCCGCGGCGCATTCCAGCTGGCCGACGAACTGCGGCTCCCTGTGGTCCCCATCACCATCGACGGCCCGTTCGATGTCCTCAGCCGCCAGCGCGGAGTGTCGTTCCTTACATGGCATCCACTGCGACTCACCATCCATCCCGCCATTGAACCACAGGGACAGGGCCCCGAAAACGTGCACCGCACAATGCAGCAAAGCTACGACACCATCATGAGCGCCCTGCCGACCAAGTATCAGGGCTTCGTGGAGAATCCCGACCAGTGACACCTACATTATTTATTACGCGCGAGAAAGCCCAAACAAAAAATATATGAAACGCTTTACCATCTTTCTTGCTGCCATCCTTTCCTGCCTGCTGGCGCTGCCACAGACAGCTGCTTCCATACAGCAATATGGCGTACTGCCCTCGAACACACCCGAGGTGAACCGCAGCCACCTCCAGTCCGCCATCGACGCACTCTCCGCCAGCGGCGGCGCATTGTATGTCGAACCCGTCGAGGGAGGCTATCCCATGGCGGGCGGACTCGTCCTGCGTCGCAACGTGTCGCTCCTCGGTGTGCATGGGCCCACAGGCCGCGGCACTGCCACAGCCGACCGCAAGAGCCCCACAGGTTCGCTCTTCGTCATCACCGACCGTGAAAAGCCCTTCATCACCGTCGAGTCGGCCACCCACATTCGCGGCATCCAGTTCTACTATCCCGAGCAGACGTACACCGACCCCACACGCATCATCGCCTATCCGCCCACCATCCGCATGTCGACCGAACAGGCTGTGCAGGGCGTCACACTTTCGTGCCTCACCTTCTATGGCGAGTATTTCGCCATGGACTTCCGCGCGCAGGGCAACACCATCTGCGAGCAGATTCTCTTCGAGCACTGCTACGGCTATCCGCTTAGCGGCCAGTTCATCGCCATCGACCGTTGCTACGATGTACCGCGCATCCTCCACTGCCACGTCAATCCCTCCAACATGCGGGAGTTCGGACGCGGTCTGCCTCGCAGCATCATCGACGCAGTAGTGCGGCAGCGCACCTTCACCTATTGGATCGACCACACCGACAATGCCCAGCTCATGGACCTCTTCACCTTCGGTGCCTACGGCGGCATTTACCTGGGTACCGAGACCTACGGGCAGCTCACCAACTTCAACTTCGACTGCGTGGGCATCGGCATTTACAAGAACGGCAGCCAGTGGAAGAACCGCAACTGGCAGATTGCCCAGGGCTCCATCATCGCCAATTGCGGACCGACGCTGGAGGAGACCCATCCCATCCTCATCGACGGAGTTGGCCACACGGCACTCTCGAACGTAGAGGCCTTCTCGGGCGGCAACCCTGCAGTAAGCAACCACGAAGCTTCGTTCGACTACCTCACCGTGCGCGGCAGTGCCACTGTATCGATGACGGGCTGCCGCATGACAGGCTACACATCCGACAATCCCATCCACATCCTCGACCCTGAGGCCCGAGTGCGCGCCGTGGCCTGCTTCGACCGCGACAACCGCCTCTTCGAGTTGCCCTGATCTAAAAAGGATTTTTTGTAGGAGCCGCCATAACCTATTACCTTGATTCTCTCTTTCTCTCGCATCGCGCGAACTTGGTATTTTTCGGTCCTGCGTCAGTTTAGGAGGTGTCCTGATCTGTCTTTTTTTGCCGCAATTTTATTTTGAAAATGCCCAAACAGCCTACATGCCTACATAAAAACGCTTGAAACCCGCATGAATAAAGGGATTGCGGCAAATCCAAGCCTACATAAAGCCTACATAAAGCCTACATAAGCCTACATAGTGCCTACATTCGGACTCCCTCCCCATTTATGTATGAAGTATGTAGGCATCATGTAGGCTTTATGTAGGCTTTATGTAGGCTTTATGTAGGCTTAAAATTTTGCAACTTTTTGTGTTACAGAAATTTACAGGCAAATCATGTAGGCATGTAGGCTGTTTGGCAATTTTCAAAAAAAATTTTCGTCAAAAAGGACCCGATTATTCAGCAAAAACTTGCGCAAGCAAGTCGATTTGTCACGGCAAGAAAAGGCCTCTTCTTGCGCAAGCAGAGGGAGTTACGGCAGCAAGCATGGAACGATGCGACAGCAAGCAGGAGGCGATGCGACAGCAAGCAGGAGGCGATGCGACAGCAAGCAGGAGCGATGCGGCAGCAAGCAGGAGGCAATGCGGCAGCAAGCAGGAGGCGATGCAACAGCAAGTAGGAGGCGATGCGGCAGCAAGTAGGAGGCGATGCGGCAGCAAGTATTTAAAGTAGGAATGTGATGTATGTAGGCTTACTCACCTCATTGGCGGAGCACATCAAACATGTTAGCCGATGCCCAGGCTGTTGTGGAAGAGTAAAAAACCGGCTCTACGATAATAAATATGTAAAGGGACCTGTACGCTTGGGCAGATCCCTTTTCTTTATGCTCAGACTTTGATTCAAAATTTTAACTTTAGTCGGCAATAAAATATCTGGCGAGGAAAAAATAAGGCAGTGTAACTGCAAATCAAGATTTCGCAGAGTCTTGATCAAAAAGTCGGAATCTTGCTTGCTTGATAGGTGTCCTATTTGGAAATATGAATTAGACTTCGTATCTTTGCACTCGAAACGAGAATGGAACAGAAAGAAGATGAAGAAGGACATTCGCATCGTATATATGGGCACGCCGGACTTCGCCGTCGGCCCTCTGGAGAGGTTAGTGAACGATGGATATAATATAGTAGGTGCGGTGACGATGCCCGACAAAGCCATCGGCCGCCACCACGATACGCTGCAGGCCAGTCCGGTCAAGCAGTTTGCCGTCGCCCACGACATTCCCGTCCTGCAACCCGAGAAGCTGCGCGACGAAGCGTTCCTCGCCCAACTGGCCGACCTGCGGGCCGACCTCCAGGTGGTCGTAGCCTTTCGCATGCTGCCCGAAGTGGTGTGGGCCATGCCGCGTCTGGGGACATTCAACCTGCATGCCGCCCTGCTCCCCCAGTATCGCGGTGCAGCACCCATCAACTGGGCGATTATCAACGGCGAACGGGAGACGGGCGTCACCACCTTCTTCCTCGACCACGACATCGACACGGGGCGCATCCTGCTGCAGGAGCGATGCCCCATCCATGAGACGGACACGGCCGAGGACATCCACGACCGGCTGATGGCGCTGGGCACCGAGGTGGTCGTACGGACCATCGACCTCATTGCCCGAGGCGAAGCAAAGGCCGTGCCGCAGGAGCAGTTCATGACCGACGCCCCCCTGCACCATGCACCGAAGATATTCCGCGAGACATGCGAGATACACTGGACGGAACTGCTTACGCGCCAGGCCTACGACTTCATTCGCGGCCTCTCGCCCTACCCCGCTGCCTGGACCACCCTGCGTTCGCCCCAAGGCGACGAACAGACTCTGAAGGTCTATCGCGCCGACTACACACTCGGGCCACAGTCGCAGCCCGCCGGCACGCTGCTCACCGACGGACGCAGCGACCTCAGCATCGTGCTCCCCGACGGACGGATACACCTCCGCGAAGTGCAGTTGGCTGGCAAGAAACGCATGCCCGTCGGCGACTTCCTGCGCGGCACTCACCTCGACGGATGGACGCTGAAATGAAAATTTCTCGCCAAAAATTTGCAGGTTCGGAAAAAAAGTGCGTCCTTTGCATCCGAGAACTCAAGTATTCACACTCTAAACCTATCTTTGCCTATCGAGAGAACATTACGCGAAACCAATAATTAGGGTAATGAACAAATGGGATACAATGACCGACTATGAGTTGGTCGAGTTGTATGAGAAAGGCAACGATAGTGCATTCGACGCAATACTGAATAGGCATCAGGCGTATGTATATTCATACATACTCTTCTTTGTGCACCAACGCGACATCGCCGACGACATCTTCCAGGAGACCTTCACTCGCGCAATTGTCGCCATCCGCAGCCATCACTACCAGACGACGGGCAAGTTCAGTGCCTGGCTCATCCGCATCGCCCACAATCTGGTCATCGACCACCTGCGCGACAACGAGAGCTGCAACATCGTGGCCACGGAGAACTTCTCCGAGGGACTGCTGAACAGCACTCGACACAGCGAACGCTCCCATGAGGCGCAAATCATGGAGGAACAGGACATGCTCACGCTGCGCCACCTGCTGGACTTCCTGCCCGAGCCGCAGGCTGAGGTGGTGATGATGCGCTTCTACGAAGACATGTCGTTCAAGGAAATCGCCGCAGCCACAGGCGTGAGCATCAACACCTCGCTGGGCCGCATGCGCTACGCACTCATCAATCTGCGCAAGCTCATTCAGCAGCACGACATCAGCCTCGCCGTGTAGAGAGGTATGAAGGGGAGTTAAAGGGACGACAGCGATGTCGGCCCCCACCTTCGACAGCCGCGTCGAGCAAAAGCGACGACAGACAAACCTGCTCTGGAATGCCCGAGAGCAGTCCAAAACGTTTTTTAGGAGCTACCATGAAAAAACATGAAAAAAAATAGTGTCGGCAAGCAATAAATAGGCGCGATGATACGTTTACTAAATAGACGGACACATCAGAAACTACTTCAGCGCCTATGGAACACACATTACCCCTACCCTACCTTCAGCCAAACCCCGCCGTATTGGCTCGCGTGCGCCAGTTTGCACGTAACTTCAGGCCCGTCTGCACTCCGTCGTGTCTGACAATCCCCTCGCTCGCATGATTGCCCCGTCGTTGCTCTCGGCAGACTTCGGCAACCTGCGCGACGAATTTCAATGGCTCAACCGCAGCACCGCCGACTGGATTCACCTCGACGTAATGGACGGTGTCTTTGTACCCAACATTTCCTTCGGATTCCCAGTCATCAGCCATGTAAAGCGCCTCACGGAGAAGCCGCTCGATGTTCATCTGATGATTGTACAGCCCGAGAAGTTCATCCGCGAGGTGAGCGAACTGGGAGCCCACGTCATGACGGTGCACCACGAAGCTTGCATCCACCTGCACCGCACGGTCCACGAGATACAGCGCTACGGCATGTTGGCCGGAGTGGCACTCAACCCCTCGACTCCCGTCGCAGTGTTGCAGGACATCATCGGCGACCTCGACCTGGTGTTGCTAATGAGCGTGAATCCAGGCTTCGGCGGACAGAAGTTCATTCCCCACACCCTACAGAAAGTCACCCAGTTGCGCACGCTGATAGCAGAATCGGGCAGCCACGCACTCATTGAGGTGGACGGCGGTGTGAACATGGACACCGGCCGACTCCTGCGCCAGGCCGGAGCCGATGTGCTGGTGGCCGGCAATGCCATCTTCGCCTCGGACAATCCCGAGGAAATGTGCCGTCGCCTCGGTGCACTATGAACCTGCGCCTCCCCCTCGTCTGGAGCACAGCGTGCTTCATCCTCGGCATACTCCTTGCAAGCCTCTGGCCCTGCCTCCTTTTCCTGCCTGCCGCGGTGGCAGCAGTCGTCGCGCAGACCATACTGCGGCACAATGTGCGAGCGTCAGTCCTTGCCTGCATCGTCTTCTGGCTGCTCTTGGGTGCCGGACGAATGAGCCTCCATCGCCTTCGCCCACCTT
>JAILBW010000170.1 GCA_024680695.1 Bacteroidaceae bacterium | reverse complement strand
TGCTCCTTCGGTTCGGGCACGTTAAAAAGAAATCTGCCGTTTTCTTTTGCCGTTCCGCTCATTTGCACTACCTTTGTAGAAAAGTTAAGCAAGAGATGATAGATTGTTTTATTCCTTTCGAGAGCGAAGTACAGGTCGGGGACACGCTGCGACAGTTGAAGGCTGACCCCAATGTGGCTGAGGTTCACTTCCTGCGCAAGGGCGGACCCGGGCAGACGGAGGTGCTGCAATGGATTGCCCAATGCGCGCGCGAACCTTATATATTATTGTACACGAAGTACGACACGCTTCAGCTGGGCTTTCATGCCCTGACGCGCATGCTCACGGTGGCTGAGGACTGCGGGGCGCTGATGCTCTACAGCGACCACTATGTGCTCTCGCCCGACGGGCAGCGTGGTGCCATGCCGCTCATTGATTGCCAGACGGGCTCCGTGCGCGACGATTTCCAGATGGGTTCGCTCCTGCTAATCCGCACGTCGGTGCTGCAGGACTATGTGGCGCAGGATGGCCTCCCGTCCTATCGCTTTGCGGCGCTCTACGACCTGCGCCTCTACGCGAGCCGTCGCATGCTGCCTGTCCATGTGGATGAGTATCTCTACACGGAGGTGGAGCGCGATACGCGCCTGAGCGGGCAGAAGCAGTTCGACTATGTGGACCCACGTAATCGCGAGCGACAGGTCGAGATGGAGCAGGCCTGCACCGCCCACCTGAAAGCCATTGGGGCCCTGCTGCCTGCCGGCGACTACGATATGGTGGATCTTCACGAAGGACATTTTGATGTGGAGGCCAGTGTGGTGATTCCCGTGCGAAACCGGGTGCGCACCATCGAAGATGCCATTCGCAGTGTGCTCGAACAGGAGACGACGTTTGCCTACAACCTGATTGTCGTGGACAATCACAGTACCGACGGAACCACAGAGGCCATCCGCGGATTCTCTCACGATGAGCGGGTCGTTCACGTAGTGCCGGACCGTGGCGACTTGGGAATCGGCGGCTGCTGGAACCTTGCCGTGCACCATCCGCAGGCCGGACGCTTCCTTGTCCAGCTCGACAGCGACGACCTCTACAGCTCGCCCCACACATTGCAGCACATCGTGGACACCTTCTATCGGGAACAGGCGGCGATGGTGGTGGGCTCCTACCGTATGTGCGACTTCCAGCTGAATACCCTCCCGCCAGGCCTTATCGACCATCGCGAATGGACCGAAGACAACGGACGCAACAATGCGTTGCGCATCAATGGACTGGGTGCTCCGCGTGCCTTCTTTACCCCCGTACTGCGTCGCATCCAGATTCCCAATACGAGCTATGGCGAGGACTACGCCTTAGGGCTTATGATTGGGCGGCGCTATCGTATTGCACGCATCTACGACGAACTCTATCTGTGCCGTCGTTGGGAGGGAAACAGCGATGCGGCACTCAGTCAGGAGAAGACGAACAGGAATAATATGTATAAGGACCACCTGCGCACGCAAGAGATTCTCGCGCGCCGGCAGCGACACACCCTCACCGCAGGCGAGGCGTCCGCCTTCTTCGGTGCTGAGATGAAGGTGTGGCCCGAGGCGGCAGCACGCTATGAAGCGCTGTCCGCTCAGGTGAGGACGCGAGAACTTGTGCTCCCGCAGTGCACACTACGCGTCCAGTGGAACCCTTCGCGCATCGTCAGCACTGGTGCTCGCACCGATGCAGCCACCATTAGCCGGAGGCCTTGCTTCTTGTGTCCCGAGAACCGTCCGCCGCAGCAGCACTCCCGTCGTGCCGCAGCAGGATTTAACCTTCTGGTAAATCCCTTCCCCATCCTGCCCGAGCATTTCACCATCGCTTCGGTGCGGCACGAACCGCAGTGTCTCGGCACGCATTTCCTGACGCTGCAGCGTCTGGCTTGGAGCATGCCGGACTACATGGTCTTCTACAATGGTGCGCAATGTGGTGCCTCGTGTCCCGATCATCTGCATCTGCAGGCTGGGAGCAGGGGAGTGGCACCGATTGAGGCAGACTGGCCGCGCTATGCCGCGCGCCTGCAGCGGCTTGCCGGCGAAGGGGACGGGCTCTACCTCCTTTCGCCGCACGATTACGCCTGCCCAGTCTTCGTCCTTCTCGGTTCCTCGCCCTCTGCCTGCGAACCGCTGTTCCGCCGCATCGTCTCTGCACTTCCTTGGCCCGAAGGGGAGAGCGAGCCGCGACTGAATATCGTCGCCTGGAGGCAGTCGGCCGACCAGCTGGTGACCCTCGTATTCCCGCGTGCAAAACATCGTCCCGACTGCTACGAGGCACAGGGCGACGGCCAACTGCTTGTCAGTCCCGGCGCATTGGATATGTGCGGACTGCTGATTACGCCGCGCGAAGAAGACTTCCTGCGACTCACTCCGGAGCGTGCCGAGGCCGTCCTGAGCGAGGTGGCTTTGTCGCAGGCGGGGCTGGAAACTGTCATCGATAAACTCAGAAAGGTATGAAATCGCTGAGTCCGCTTTGCCAACAGCCCCACATCCGTGTGGGCATTCTCACTGCGCCTCAGCTGCATTTCGTCTTGAACGGCCCTTACCGTCAGGATCTGCAAGCGGTGAGCGGCACTCAGTCTGCTCAGTGTGTCAATGGCGCAATTCAGTGGGACGGTCGGGAATACAGCGAACTGGTGTTCCGTCCCGAAGCCGATGGCGCCACAGTTACGCTTTCCGATGTCACCATCGGTCTGCGTTTCCATTGGCAGCGACAGGAGGTGCAGACCTTTGGCGGTACGCTCCGCATCATTCCCGATGGCGACCGTCTCGTGGCTATCAATGTGCTGCCGGTCGAGGATTATCTGGTGAGCGTTATCAGCAGCGAAATGCGTTCCACCTCGAGCCTCGAATTCCTGAAAGCGTCGGCTGTCGTGGCTCGCAGTTGGCTCTTTGCCCAGCTGAGACGCAAGTCGGTGCACTCGGATCATTCGGATAAGTCGGAATGTTCGGAAAAACCATATAGCCCTGAGAACTCCGAAACCCTCATTCTCCATTGGTACGACCGTGAGGATCACACACTTTTCGATGTCTGCGCCGACGACCATTGCCAGCGCTATCAAGGCCTCTCTCGCGCTCTGAATCCACAAGTGGAGCGAGCTGTGCGCGAGACGCATGGACTGGTGCTGTCATGCGACGGGGAGGTGTGCGATGCACGATTCAGCAAGTGCTGCGGCGGCAGGAGCAACGAGTTCCAATATTGCTGGCAGAATGTCCGCATACCCTATCTCCGCTCCGTGCGCGATCTCTACTGCCGTACGTCGGATGCCGATGTGCTCCGTCAGGTGCTTAACGACTACGACCAAGAGACTACCGACTTCTACCGCTGGAGTGTAATGCTTACTCAGCAGGAACTTCAAGCACTCATCCTTTCCCGGCAAGGTAGTGACGTAGGGCAAGTCCTGCGACTTGAGGCTGTGGAACGAGGTCCTGGCGGCCATATTTCACTCCTGCGCATCGTGGGGAGCCGGCATTCGCTTCTCGTTGGCAAGGAACTGGAGATACGTCGCACTCTGAGCCGTACTCACCTCAAGAGCAGCGCCTTCGTGGCCGAAGCACTCGACATCTGCGATGGTGTCCCCCAGCGCTTCCGCCTCGTCGGACGCGGTTGGGGGCATGGCGTCGGAATGTGTCAGATTGGTGCCGCCATGATGGGCGAACAAGGACATTCCTACACAGAAATCCTTCACCATTACTTTTCCAATGTCTCGATAGAGCAGTATTATTGTTAGGTGTCAGGTTATTAGGTTGCTTTGCTTTCAGGTTTTAAGGTGACCTTATAAAAGGCAGAGGACGCATCAGTTGTTGATGCGCCCTCTGTCTTGTTGGGCTACCCGGACTCGAACCAGGAAAGGCAGGACCAGAATCTGCAGTGTTACCATTACACCATAGCCCAATCATGTGGGGCAATCTCCTCGATTGCGAGTGCAAAGGTATTACCTTTTTTTGGAATGACAAAGTCTTTTTCGAAAAAAATGAAAAAAATGTTTGTTTCGTTCGTTCTTCCGCTCAGTTTTTATGGGCAAAGGCGCCGAAAAGCGTCGAGTCGGCGGTATCTCTGACTGTCGTCGAAGATAGGCTGCATTGACTGCGTCTTCCTTTGTCGCGATTCGGTCATCCAAAACTGTTTTGATGACGCTCACTGCTCCTTCGGTTCGGGCACGACAAAAAGAAATCTGTCGTTTTCTTTTGCCGTTCCGCTCATTTGCACTATCTTTGACTGTCGTCGAAGATAGGCTGCATTCGGGCACGTTAAAAAGAAATCTGTCGTTTTCTTTTGCCGTTCCGCTCATTTGCACTATCTTTGTGCCTGCTTAAATGATAAAAGAAAGGTAATTACTGATGAAGGAAACGATAGAAAGGTTGGTGGAGGCTATTGTCGAGGGACTGAAGGACAAGAAAGGACGGCAGATTGTCGTGGCAAACTTGGAGCAGATTCCCGATACGATATGCCGACGATTCGTCGTGTGCACCGGAGGTTCGCCGAATCAGGTGCAGGCTCTGGCACAGAGCGTGGGCGAGAAAGTGCGTGCCCTGACTGGGGCACACCCTATTGCCGTGAACGGTATGCGCAATGCCATGTGGGTGGCGATGGACTACTCGGACGTGATGGTGCATATATTCCTGCCCGAGGAACGCACCTTCTATGACCTGGAGCACCTTTGGGCCGATGCCGAACTGACGGAGGTGCCCGACGAAGAATAGTTCCAGGGAACCTAATTCCTCATTTAGGTGTTGTGGGCTAAACATTATGAATTAGACAACTATGGCAGATAAGAAAACGAAAATACCCCGATTCAACCTGACGTGGCTCTATCTGGTGATTGCAGTCGTGTTAGGCTACTTAGTGCTCAACAGCAACGGGACGTCGCTACAGGGCGGCGCATCCAAGGAGGTGAGCTATACCGAATTCAAACAATATGTGTCTCAGGGCTATGCGGCAAAGATTGTGGTGAACAAGAAGGAGAGCTCGCTCGTGATGTATGTGGAGCCAGAGCACATTCGCGATGTGTTCAAGACGACCTCGGTGCCTGTCGGAAGTCAGGCTTACGTAAAGACGGAGTTCCTAAGTTCTGAGAAGCTACAGGACTTCCTTGACGAGCAAGAAGCACTTGGAAACTTTTCGGGCAAGGTGAGCCATCGTAGTGGTGACTCGGGCATCTGGAACTTCATCTGGAGTTTCGGCCCGTTGCTGATTATCATCTTCTTCTGGGTGATGATGATGCGGCGTATGGGCGGTGGTTCCGGTGGCGGCTCAATGGGTATCTTCAACGTGGGACGCAGTCGTGCCCAGTTGGTGGAGAAAGACGAGGCCTCGAAGGTCACCTTCCAGGATGTGGCTGGCCAGGCCGGAGCAAAACAGGAGGTGCAGGAGATCGTTGAATTCCTGAAGAATCCGAAGAAATATACCGACCTGGGCGGCAAGATTCCAAAGGGCGCATTGCTCGTGGGGCCTCCGGGCACAGGAAAAACCCTCTTGGCCAAGGCTGTGGCCGGCGAGGCCGACGTACCATTCTTCAGCATGTCGGGTTCCGACTTTGTCGAGATGTTTGTGGGCGTAGGTGCCAGCCGCGTGCGCGACCTTTTCCGCCAGGCGAAGGAAAAGGCTCCTTGTATCATCTTTATTGACGAGATAGACGCGGTAGGCCGAGCCCGAGCCAATCGTGCTGCGATGAGTTCGAACGATGAGCGCGAAAGCACGTTGAACCAGTTGCTGACCGAGATGGACGGCTTTGGGACAAATAGTGGTGTCATCATCCTGGCGGCCACTAACCGAGCCGACATCCTCGACAAAGCCCTGCTCCGCGCCGGACGCTTCGACCGTCAGATTCATGTCGATTTGCCGGACGTGAACGAACGTAAGGAGATATTCTTGGTTCACCTGCGCCCGCTGAAGACCGACGATTCGCTCGATATCGACTTCCTGGCTCGCCAGACACCAGGATTCAGCGGTGCTGATATTGCCAATGTGTGCAACGAGGCTGCGCTCATTGCTGCGCGCAACAGCAAGTCGTCGGTGGGCAAGGAGGACTTCCTGGCAGCTGTGGACCGCATCATCGGCGGACTGGAGAAGAAAACCAAGGTGATGACGGCCGAGGAAAAGCGCACTATTGCCCTGCACGAAGCTGGACACGCCTCTATCAGCTGGCTGCTGCAATATGCCAACCCGCTGGTGAAGGTGACCATCGTGCCGCGCGGACGAGCCCTTGGTGCCGCATGGTATCTGCCTGAGGAACGCCAGATTACCACCCGCGAACAGATGCTCGACGAGATGTGTGCCACCCTGGGAGGGCGTGCGGCCGAGGAACTCTTTACCGGCCACATCAGCAGCGGCGCCATGAACGACTTGGAGCGAGTCACGAAGCAGGCCTACGGGATGATTGCCTATATGGGCATGGGCGAGAAGCTACCCAACCTTTGCTATTACAATAACGACGAATACGGTTTCCAGAAGCCTTATTCCGAGGCGACGGCCGAGGCGATTGACAGCGAGGTGAAGAGCATGATAGCCGAGCAGTATGCCCGCGCAAAGGACATACTGAGCAAGAATGCCGACAAACATGCCCAGCTGGCGCAACTGCTCGTCGAGCGAGAAGTAATCTTTGCCGACGACGTAGAACGCATCTTCGGCCCTCGCCCTTGGACGAGCCGGACGGAAGAGTTGCTGAACTCCGAGCCCTCGCAAGACGAGAAGCCCTCGCAAGACGAGAAGCTATCGCAAGACGAGAAGCCATCGGAAGAGAATACGGAGCAAACGAAGTAATTACTTAAAGCAAATGCCCTCCAAGCGAGGGATTGGGGAGATACAACATGAGGAATTTCATTATTCGCGCTTTGACAGGCATCACGTATGCAGCCCTCCTTATCGGCTGTACGGTTTTCAGTCCTGTGACAGCATTTTTCTTCTTTGCCATCGTGGCGTTTGCCTGCGTATGGGAGTTCTGCGGCCTGATGAACCGCCATGCCGGAGCATCGCTCGTTCCGCCGCTTAGCGCGTTGGCAGCCGTAATTCTCGTGGCAGCCGTCTGGCTTATGTGTATCGGTAGCGAGAATGCGGTACGCACCATTGTGCTCTACGGCCTGCTGCTCATGTATATGCTGATTAGCGAACTCTATCGGCGTGCCGACAATCCGTTGCGCAACTGGGCTTTGAATTTCATGGCTCAGGTCTATGTGGCGTTGCCTTTCGCCCTCCTGCCCATGCTGAGCGTGACTTACGACGAGACGGCGAGCAGCTATGCCTACAACTGGATCTATCCCCTTGCACTCTTCGTCTTCCTGTGGTGCAACGATACGGGTGCCTACCTTTTTGGCATGGCGCTTCATCGCTATATTCCCGCCAAGCTCTTTCCGCGCATCTCGCCCAAGAAATCGTGGGTGGGTAGTGTGGGCGGCGGCCTGCTCACCTTGGCTGTTTCTGCGGTAATATGGAAACTGAGTTCCGGCCTGCTGCCCTTGTGGCAATGGCTGGGCTTCGCGTTGGTGGTAGTGGTCTTCGGCACTTGGGGCGACCTCGTGGAGAGTCTCCTGAAGCGCCACCTCGGCGTGAAGGATAGCGGCAATGTGCTCCCAGGTCACGGCGGCCTGCTCGACCGCTTCGATAGTGCCCTGCTGGCCGTCCCCGCCGTTGTCATCTACTTCCTGCTGGTGCAGTCATATTGAGTACGGACTTGCGCAAGAACTGGACAAAACTACAGCAAGCATGAGGGTTTCCCACGTGTGGGAAACCTTTTTGCTTGCCGTGATTCAATGCCATTTCCCCAATTGTCTAATACTTGAGTTACGTCTGATACGTAAGTTCATCGAAGTGTTTAAATCCTAATGCGTTGAGGGATTCGCGGCTGCGGGAGACATCGTCGGGCGTGTTGTAATCAGGGATGTGAGGCAGACGCAGGGTGATGCGATTGGTGTCGATATTCTGTGCCAGCCACTCGAGGTTGCGGTGCAATGGAGCGATGCTGCGTGTGGTGTAGCGTTGGTAGATGACTGGGTTCCAGTCCTTGATGTCGATGTAGAAATGGTGCACAAAGGGCAGAACTTCGCGCAGGGTGTCGAGGTTGGTGCTGAGGCTTGTTTCCATGCAGATGTGCCACGACGGGGGACAGAGGCGGCAGAAGTCGGCGATGAAGCGGGAATGAAGCAACGGTTCGCCGCCACCGAAGCAGATGCCGCCGTTGGTGGCTTGAAAATAGAGGTCATCGACGCGGACCTTGTCCAGCAGTTCCTGTGGTGTTATGTTTTGTTGGATGCCGCTTGGCTCGAGACATTGTGGGTTCAGACAATATCGGCAACGGAGCGGACAGCCGTGAAAGGCTACAAGTGTGGTAACGCCCTGGCCATCAGTAGCTAGGCGATGACGTGCGATGCCGATGAGGGGCGCCACTGGTGTCATGGGGTAATCTCGGACGAAGATTGTTTCGAGGATTGTTGTTCGAGCCGAAACTGAATGGGGAGCTGGAAGCGCGAACGCATAGTCTTGTTGCCCTGTCGTGCGGGCTTCCACTTGGGCATTATCTTCACCAACCGTTCGGCCTCCTTCGCCAGGTTTTCGTCGGGCGAACGAAGTGTCTTCACATCGGCGATGGATCCGTCCTTGTTCACCACAAAGGAGACGATGACGCGTCCCTGCACGCCTTGTTCCCGGCAGATGGAGGGATACTTGATGTGCTCGGACAGCCACTTGAGGCAAGCCTCGTCGCCGCCGGGGAACTGCGCGCTCTCCTCCACGACACCAAATAACTGGTTGTCCAAGTTGATTTGTTGTTTGATGCGCTGTGCGACAGGATCCACCTGCTCGCTCTTCACCGACTGGCGGGATTCGGCGGCGCTTTGCGCCATCGCACCCGTGGGGATGAGCGAAGCCGAGATGCCTGCCACGATGACGGCGCGTCCCAGCCTTCGGCGTGCTTGCAACTGACGTTCCAGCTGGCGCACCTCGGCTTCGCATGCGGGGCAAGTGCCCAGGCATTCGCCTTCGTGGGTGCACTCGTGGGGCGCATAGCGTATCTCGTTTGCCTCGGCAATGCGGCGCCGCACCTCGCGCAGCGTCTCGCAAATTAGTTTTCCTCGTGTCATGGCCTATCTGATTCTGATATTACACCGTCCAGCCCATACGTCGGGCGTCTCTGCGCGGAAGATTCGGGCGATGATGGGGGCGGTGTTTACGGTAAAGTGCTGCTGCGGAATCTCTCCCGGCCGGATGTGCGGACCCTTTATGGCAAAGGGGATGCGCATTTCGGCATCCGAATATCCTCCATGCCCCTTGTTGATGCCGCCGTGGTCGGTCATAAAGATAATGTAGCTGTCGTCGTACATCTCGTTCTCCTGCATCCTGTCGAAGAGTGTGCCGATAGTGGCATCCACCTTCTCAATGGCCTGAATATAGGACTTCGACATCCATCCGTTCTTGTGGCCGGCATGATCGACGCCGACCGTATAGAGGAAGACGAACGTAGGTTGCTCCCAGTTGGCCGTCATGAAGTCGAACGCCTTCTGGCAGTTGCGGGCGTAGTCTTCGTTCTTATCAAAGTTTTTCTCATCCATATAGCGAGGGTTCATCGAGTTGATGAGCGGCTCCCAGTCCCAGTAGTATCCCACCTGGATGTCCTCCACCTCCTCCTTCAGCACCTTGAAGATGGAGGGGTAGTATCCGTCCTCGTCCTTGCTGACGGCGTCGAGCTCGGCCGTCTGGCGTGTCCATTTGTTGTTCAGTACGCCATGTCGCTCGGGGCCGCTGCCTGTGAGGTGGCTTGTCCAGTTGGGCAGGGTGACCGATGGGATGACGTTTCGTGACGTGAAAGTGTACATCGCCTCGTCCAGATAGGCGTCGATGCGGGGCGTCTTTGCCTGTTTGAGGCCTTCGGTCGAGAGGCCGTCGATGGCGATGACGAGAACATGTCTGGGCTTCCTTGCCTGGATGGGGGCGACGATGAGTAGCGCAAGTGTGATGTAGAGAATCTTTTTCATGAGTATAAGGCGTAAGAAAAAGTTGTGCCCGGAACGGGACTCGAACCCGTACGACCGCAATGGTCAAGGGATTTTAAGTCCCTCGTGTCTACCAATTCCACCATCTGGGCAGTCTTTACGGATGCAAAGGTACGAATAAGTGGGGAAAGAACAAAGCGAAATCGAAGATTTTGTGCCGATTTCTGTCAAACGGGAATGCTTTCGGACCCGTTTTGCTCAATTATTTGCGATAATGAGCGCGTTGCCCACGAGGCTCACCCGGTATCGATAGAGCGGTCGCCCTTTGTCCGTCCGCCCCAGGTCGTTCAGGTTGTAGGTGCGTTCGCAGCTTTTGCAGTAGGCCCATCCGCCCTCCTGCAGTTCGAGGCGTTTCGTGATGCCGAATTCGTGGTAACAGTTGGCGCAGGCCAGGTCGAAGCAGACCACTCGGCTCTCGTCGCGCCCCAGTTCGGGAATCTCAGGCAGTCCCACGATGAAGCCTGAGAGGCCCAGATAGAAGCCCGTATAGTTGGTCATGGCCGTCTGGTTCACGACCGAGGTCTTGGTGGTGCTTGCGAAGATGAACGTCTTGTTGCCCGGAGTGATGGTGCAGAACTGACCCATGCTGTTGCAGGCCGTATAGAGTACTGGCGCCTGGTAGATGTTGTCCATGGCGAAGTGGGCCGGCAGGTTGCAATACGTCCGGTCGGCTTCGTGGCAGGAGCCGAGCAGCAGCAGGACAAGCGTCACGACGAGGATGTGCGGGAATGGAATGCGAGATGGTGTCATTCTGTCTCCTGTTTTTACGAGCACAAGAAGTCTCATTCTGTCTTCTGGCTTACGAGTACACGAAGTTTTATGTTGTCTGTAATTCTTACTCACGTCTTGCGTTCTGCTGTGTCTGTAATTTTTACTTACTTCTTACGTCCTGATTTGTCTTCGGTTTTACGAACACCTGAACAGGATAGATGTCGGCGAAGGCCTTCTCTCCTTCGATGGAGACGGAGGGCACGACGAGCAGTACCGAGTCGTTGCGGTAGGTGTGGAGCGAGGCGGCATCGTATTTCATCTGCGGCTTCTCTTTCAGCATGCTGTCGATGGGATATTCCAGTATGAGGGTCTCCTCTCTCGTGACGTCAATCCTTCCGTCGCCTTGCGAGACATAGAACGACTTCTCGGGCAGCATGATGGTATAGTCGCCCAGGTCGAGCGGGGTGTCGAGCTTGAAGTACACCCGTCCCTGAGCGGCGGCCTCAAGCCTGTATCGGTAGTTCCATTCGCCATACCGTTCGTCGAACGCATTCCCTCCCATTTGTTCCTTCAGGTAGGAGACGATGCTGTTGGTCTCCTCATAGTGTGCATAGAGCGTGCTGTCGTTCTGGATGCGGTCGAAGTCGAATGTCGGGAGCAGGCGGCCTGTCGTGGCGTCGGCCAAGTGGAGCTCCTGCACGAAGGTCTTGAAGCGCCTTGTCTGGCAACGCAGCCCGATACTCTTGGCCGAGATGCCTGGCACGAAGGTGGAGAGCAGGATGGCCATGCCCAGTATGGTGGCCATCGACTGGAAGTGCCGGGTGCGACGCCATAGCAGCATGCCGACAAAGAGCGTCATCAAGGCCCCGATCCAGAGTAGGTACACGCGGCTCTCCGTCAGGCTGTAGAGGCGGATGCGATAGAGCGTACCCACCCAGAACATGACAAGAGGCGGCAAGGCAATCCAAGTGAGGTGGTCGTAGAACCAGGCGAAGTGGCGATGCTCGAGCATTTCCTGCAGCAACCGCCCGACGAGGGCCGTACCGACAAATGCGATGACCATATAGGCCACGTTGCCCTTGGGGAGGTCCCAAATCCTGACGATGTTCAGGAAATAGGCAAAGAGGATGACCGTATAGATGATGAGGGCAGGCGAGAGTATGAAGTCGAGGATGAGGCGGACCACCTTCGGCACATTCACTTCCTCATATTCATCCTCATGGATGAATGTGCAGCACACCTGGGGCGCTACGACGAACCAAGCGAAGAAGCCTGTGTAGGCGTAGATCTTGTCTGGGACGTGGAGCGAGAAGAGATAGTCCGTCGAGGCCACGATAGCCCATACGGCCAGCATGAGCAGGCCTGTGACGAGCATGCCGAAGGCCGTCGCAATCGCTACGTGCAGGACGTGGTTGGCAAAGGGGCGGTTGGCGAGCCTGCGGCTTCCGTGCACCAGCAGCAAGGCGGCCAGCACGTAGGTGAGCACGAAGGCCGTAGTCCAGAGGAAGTGTCGGAAGTCAATGAAGAATAGCGGCACGAGCAGCAACGGCGAGGCGGCGTAGAGCCAGCGGTTCGCTCCACGAAGGAAGAAGCTGAGAGCCACCACGGGCACGAACAAGGGGAGCATGTCTTCGTGGAAGTCGTCGATACAGGCGACGGCAAAGAAGACGATGCCGAAGACGAGCTCCACGGGAAACCTGCGCGGACTGTGGGCCATGCGTCGGAGTATGTCCTTCCAGGGCTTCATTCGTGTGGGCTGAGCAGACGTGTTTCCGCCTCTTCCATCTTCTCGAAGTGAAAATCCCTCCACACCTCGTCCATCAACGAGCGAATCTGCGGGTTGCACAGGTTGCCGATGCTTCCTTCGTGCGTGTGGCAGACCTCCTTGCGTGGTGTGAAACGTCCAGCCTCGATGTCCATCCCTACCTTTTTATATGCGTCGCGGAACGGCATTCCCTCGGCGGCCAGACGGTTCACCTCCTCGACGGAGAACATCAGGTCGTAGCGCGGATCGGAGAGGATGTCTCGGTTCACCTCGATGCGTCCCACGATGTAGGTCGTCATGCGCAGGCAGTCGCGCAGCTCGTCGAAGGCGGGCAGGAACACCTCCTTGATGATCTGCAGGTCGCGGAAATAGCCGCTGGGCAGGTTGTTCATGATGAGTGTGATTTGCTGCGGCAACGCCTGCAGCTTGTTGCAACGGGCGCGGGTCAGTTCGAAGACGTCGGGGTTCTTCTTGTGCGGCATGATGCTGGAGCCGGTGGTACATTCCTTGGGCAACTTTACGAACCCGAAGTTCTGCGAGTTGAAGAGGCAGGCGTCGAAGGCCAGCTTGGCCACCGTACCCGCAATACTGGCCAGGGCGAAGGCTACGTTGCGCTCCGTCTTGCCGCGTCCCATTTGGGCATACACCACGTTGTAGTCCATCGAGTCGAAGCCCAGCAGCTGGGTGGTCATCTGGCGATTTAGCGGGAAGCTGCTGCCATAGCCTGCGGCCGACCCCAGCGGGTTGCGGTTCGTCGTCCGATAGGCTGCCTGCAGGAACATCAGGTCGTCCACGAGGCTCTCGGCGTAGGCGCCGAACCACAGGCCGAAGCTGCTTGGCATGGCCACCTGCAGGTGTGTGTAGCCCGGCATGAGCACATCCTTGTAGCGTTCGCTTTGTGCCTGGAGAGCGTCGAAGAGCGTCCTGACATCCTCGGCCACCAGTTTCAGCTGGCGTCGGATGAAGAGTTTCAGGTCCACCAGCACCTGGTCGTTTCGCGAGCGGCCCGAGTGAATCTTCTTTCCCATGTCGCCCAGCCGTCGGGTGAGCATCAGCTCCACCTGCGAGTGGACATCCTCGATGCCCTCCTCGATGGCGAACTGTCCGTTGCGTATCTCGCTGTGGATGTGGCGTAGCTCGCTCGTGAGTGCCTGCAGCTCGTCGTGCTGCAGGAGGCCGATGCTCTCCAGCATGGTGATGTGGGCCAGCGATCCCATCACGTCGGCCTCGGCCAGATAGATGTCCATCTCGCGGTCGCGTCCCACGGTGAACCGCTCTATCTCGCGGTTTATTTCATAGCCTTTGTCCCAGAGTTTCATGTTCAAATGTTCAAATGTTCAATACGGCAGCTGGGCCAGCATGGTGGCCAGTCCGTCCACGCCCTGCTGCAGTTTGCTGCCTACCATCTGGCGGACGAGGAAGTTCATTTCGGCCTTCACCGTGAGGCGCATGGCACATTGCTGTTCGCCTGCGGGCAGCAGCTGAATCCACATGTTGGCGGGGATGGGCGAACCCTCTACGGCAAACTTTACCGTCTTGGGATCCTCGCGCTCGATGATGCGCAAGGCGATCTCGCCCAGCGGACTGTGGCCCGACACGCTGTCGCGGTCGAACTGCAGCTTGCGCAGCTGCTCCACGATGGAATCCATCTGCGCCGGCGACACTTTGTCGCCTGCCTGCTGCAGGATGCGTTCCTTCATCGCGGGGTCGTCCAGATGCTGCTGTATTACGGCCAGGTTGCTCAGGTCCGACAGTTTGTTGAATACGGCCTCCTGCGAGGCATAGATGGTCTTTACTTCGCTTTTGTATTCGCTCATCTCGGGTATTTGCTGATTGTTGGTTCTTACTCGGTTTCTACTTCGTTCCCCACTCTGCCGGGTTCTTCCGCCATTCGTGCAGCATCTCGATATCGCGCTCGCGGATATACCCGATGCGCAGGGCTTCGGCGATGACGGCGCCGTAGTCGGAGAGGGTGATCAGCCTTACGTCGGCCTCGCGGAAGGCCTGTTCGGCCACGGGGAAGCCGTAGGTGAACGAGGCCACCATGCCCACCACCTCGAATCCCGCCTTGCGCAGGGCATCGACGGCCTTCAGACTGCTGCCTCCGGTGCTGATGAGGTCCTCGACCACCACCACACGTGCCCCTTCGGGCAAAGTTCCTTCGATGAGGTTCTCCATGCCGTGGTCCTTGGGTTTGCTGCGCACGTAGGCAAAGGGTTTGCCCAGAAGGTCGGCCACGAGTGCGCCCTGGGCGATGGCTCCGGTGGCCACACCTGCCACGGCCTCGGCCTCTGGGAAGTTCTCCATCACCAAGCGCGTCAGCTCTGTCTTTACAAACGAGCGCAGGGCAGGGTAGGACAGTGTCTTGCGGTTGTCACAATAGATGGGGCTTCTCCATCCGCTGGCCCACGTGAAGGGCTGTCCCGGCTGCAGCTTTACGGCTTTTACCTCCAGCAGCTTTGCTGCAAAGAGTTTTTCCAGTTTGTCCATGATGTTATATAGATATATCTTTTAGCGGCACAAAGTTACGAATAAGTGAGCAGAGTGCAAAGGGAAAGCCGAAGTTTTTCACCTTTGCACTCTCGAGTGGGAGTAACAAGATTCGGGTCTAATGCGCGGGAACGCCCTCTGCTGGATATGGAGTTGTTATTCCGGCAGGTCGCCTGTGCGCTCCACGATACAGTCGCAAACCGACATCCAGGGGTACACTTTGTCCCCGTCCCTTATCTCGAATCTGTTTATGATATTATACATAAAGGGAGAGTTGTCTTTTACCCGTATGCCGTCAATCACCAGCCAGTTCCATCCGAAGCCTTTCCCGCCGTTTGCCTGGGCAATCATCATGTCGGTCTCCGCCGGTTCGCGTCCCTCGGCTTTTGCTTTCTCAACCGCTGCTTTTGCCTCTTCCCAGATGGTGCCGCCCGTGTTGCCGCAAGCGGGTATCTCGTATGCTTTGACTTCCATTGTTATTCCCGTAAAGGACTGAATGGTGATACCTCTCCCGTGATGTGTCCCTGCCTCGCCCCTTACGGCAATTTTCAGCCGGTAGATACCATCTGTCAATTCTTTGGAACGATACGGCATTGCATTTATTTGCAGAGACCTCGAGTGCGACTTCGGTTCGATATAGGGAATGCGAGGGTCGCCCAGATAGTGCTCGCCGCTTTGTATGAGCGTGTCTATATCTTCAATCATGTTGTCGTAGCACCTTATTCTGTTCAGGCTGCAATAGTCCTGTTCCAGCTGGCTTCGTTCATCGAGAAAGTTTCCATCTTGCAGCCTGTCATAATTCTTGAGGATTCCTTCGGCGTGCGATAAATCAAAGAGCTGCACGTTTTTCTGGGTGGCCAGATATTTGATACGTTTTAGTTTGTCTTGTATGTTGGAAGCTTGTTTCTTTGTGAGCAGCGGACGATAGTCCTCGACTTCTTTCCGGGCTGTGGTTATGATGGCTGTCATCTCGGTGCTGTCGGCTGTCTGGGCACAGTTCAGCAGATAGTTCACCTTGCTGTGCAGTGCTACGTATTCGCGCTGTGTACCGTCGGGAATGGGCTGGTGTGTGATGGGGTTGTATGCGATGGCTGGCAGCTGATAGTCTGTAATGCTGTAGGGCACGTGCCCGTAGCATTCATAGACATATCCATCCGTCCTGCACGTGTCGGGTGTCATGGGGTCGCGCTTCTCCCACCAGACGAGGATGTAACTGTTACGCTCAGCGTTTTCGCCATCGAAGACTGCGGCTCGTACGTGCATCTCGTTGGTATAGCTGCACTGGATGTCTTTTCCTCGTCCGACGAGAAAACGCAATTCGCCGAAGGGTATGGGTTCGGGCATCGGCTTGCGTGTGGTGTAGGATGAAGCACTGCCTTGTGTGCGTTCGAAGGTCTCAATGGCTTTTTGCAGTTGCTTGGGCATTCCCTCGCCAACTCGCTTTGGGATGCTGAAGTTCCAGCTTCTCATGACGATGGTATCTTGGTCTGTCTTCGTGGAGAGGGGTTTAACGTACTGGCTGTTCATGCGCAGGAATGTCTGGATGGATTGGTGGAGGCTCTGTGCTCCTTTGTTTCCTGCCAGGCCAAAGGGGCGTGTCGTCTGCGCAGCCATTGTGAGGGCGAGGCCGAAGAGGCAGCAGACAAGGCTTTCGATTTTTCTCATAGTAGTATGTGGTTTTGTATGTGGCTGTTCGTATCAGCGTGCGGTGTACATGATTATGCTGTCTGAGGTGTGGAATAGCTGTATGTCATATTGTGTTTGGTTCTCGGCTGCTTGTTCTGCAATCTGTAGCATCCTCATGTCGGCCAGAACTATGCGTTCGGCTTCGGCCAGGAATACACTGCTTTCGATGGCGCGCATTGCCTTCTCCAGTCGTGCCATGTAATAGTTGAGGCTGTCGGTGGCGTTAGCCAGCACTGTGATTTCCTCTGCGGGGGCGGCGGCTTCCGGTTCTGTGGGATTTTTTTTGGTGCTTGCCTTGGCCGGCTGTCTTGCTTGCCGTTGCGAAACGTCTTGCTTGGTTTGGCTAAAGGTCTTTCCTGCCATGAGCTGATGTGATTCATTCTGTTGAACCGGTGCCGGTCGTGTTCGGGCGGGGGTGGCAGGTAGCGTCGTCTCGTGAACCATCGGGCGTGGTTCGGCTGCAGACTCCTTCCACAGCCACAGGCTGAGCATGGCTGTGAGCACCACTGCGGCCGCGACAGCCGTCCAGCTCAGAGCATGGGGTGACATGCGACGCCTCGGCCTTGTCATCCCGGTCAGCAGGCGGGCGTATTCCTTCTCGGCATGGCGCAACTCGTCGTCCGTGGGAAGTTCCCAGGACGTCTGTTCCATGGGGCGCTTGCCTTCTAAATAGTCATTGATGATGCGTGTCTTATCCATCGACGTATCCTCCTTTCTTCAAAAGTCTGTAGATGTGGCTTCTGGCATGGCTGAGCATTGTGCTTACCGAACGCACGTTTATTCCTGCCACAATCGCTATTTCGCCGGGTTGCATACCTGCCTCGGCAAACATGTGCCACAGGCGCGCCTCGGCTCGGGGCAGTGTGTTGGCAGCGTGACGAATGGCTTCCACAAGCTCGTCTTCCTCTATCGAGTGGCCTTCGTGTGGCGCTGGGCGTGTTGTTTCGTGGGCGGTGGTGAGTGGGGTGCTCGGACGGCGCTGTTCCTTGCGCCACAGGCTGATGCACTCACGCTTGGCCACCAGCACTGCCAGCCGTTTGGCCTCCTGGGGCGAGGAGAGCGTGTCCCATGCTTTCCAGAGCCGTATGAGCACATTCTGAGCCACGTCCTCGGCTTCGTCATCATCTCCGAAGAAGTCGCGTCCGACGGCCTTTGCTATTGCCCGCAGAATGGGGGCCATGTCTGTAAACTCGGAATGTGTCATACATCAGATTAACGCCCTCTGGCACCGAATGTCAAGTGTCGTTAAGGATATTTAACATTCCGAAAAGGCTATTTCTCCAAGCGGTCCAGGATGAGGTCGGTCTCGAAGCCGTGGGAGGCGGCGTGGCGCACCAGCTTGGCGCGGCGCTGATAGGGGTCGGTGTCGCGTAGCGTGCGCGCCTTCGCGTCGAGTACCTTATTAAGGATGTCTGTGTATTCCTCGTCGTCGATGTCGGCCAGTGCCTGGTCGATGTCCTCGTCGGGGAGGCGCAGCTGGCGCAGAGCCATTCGGATCTTGAAGCGCCCCCAATGGTTGTAGCGCAACTTGTCCGATGCGAAGGCGTGGCAGAATCTCTCGCTGTCAATATATTTCTCTTCTTTCAGGTATTTGAGGATGCGGGCGGCATCGGCTTCGTCGATCTCCCAGCGGCGCAGTTTCTCCTCGATCTGTCGCTCGCAGTACTCGGCACCGCTGCACAGCGCGGCCGCCTTGTTAAGGGCTTGTTCGTAGGTCATGTCTTTCTTCCTTTTACGATTCTGTCATTGCCGTACTGGTCCTGGCATAGTTGGACGTCGGCGTATCCGGCCTGCCGCATCAACTCCTGCACCGCCTGCCCGTAGGCGCGGTTCACCTCGAACAGCATTTGCCCGCGGCCTGAGACGAGGTGCTCCTCTGCATAGGCGACGATGGCACGATAGAAACGTAGCGGATCGTCGTCGGGCACGAAGAGTGCCAGATGCGGTTCGTAGCGAAGTACGTTCTCGTCCATCTGTGTCGCCTCGGAGCGACAGATGTAGGGCGGGTTGCTCACAATGATGTCAAACGGCCCGCACTTGTGTGTTGGATGTAAAATATCTTCCTGTACGAAGTCGACCTCTGCTCCCAGTCGCTCCGCATTGTCCCGGGCGATGCGGAGTGCCTCTTCCGAGATGTCGAAGGCCGTCACCTGATAGCCTGCCAGCGCCAGCGTGATGGCGATGCAGCCAGAGCCGGTGCCAACGTCCAACATGCGAAATCCTGCCCTCTCCTCAGTCCCCCTCGGGGGGGATGACCATAGTCCGTCCGCTTGCAAGTCCCCCCTCGGGGGGATGGAGGGGGGAATATTTTTCACCAATTCCTCGGTCTCCGGCCTCGGGATGAGCACACCTGGCGCCACACGAAACGTGCGGCCGCAGAAGTCGGCCTGCCCCAGCACATACTGGATGGGCTCGTGGCGAAGCAGCCGGAGGACAAGTTTTTCCGCCTCGGCTTGCTCCTCTCGGGATAATTCCTTATCTTTGCCGAGCAAAAGCGCAGTGTGGCTGAGGCCAAAGCGCACCTCCATCAGCATCCGATAGATGGCGCGCGCCTCGCCCGGCGGGTAGATACTCTGAAGCTCGTGCAGATAATTCATGTTGCAAAGGTACGAAGTTTAATTCAGAATTCATCATGCACGATTCAATTTTTTGTCCGTCGTGGCAAAGGTTATGATAGGGCGTCGTGAATCTGGATGGCCGCTGTGGATAGTGCGTTTTGTTCTTTATGTGAAGTGTGAATTATGGATTGCGAATTAGAAAAGTATATGCGTCGCTGCCTGCAGCTGGCTCGATGTGGCGCCGAGGGGGCTCCGCCCAACCCGATGGTGGGAGCCGTTTTGGTACATGACGGGCGCATCATCGGCGAGGGCTACCACCGCCAATGTGGCGGTCCGCATGCCGAGGTGAACGCCCTGGCCAGCGTCAGAGAACGCCAGCTGATACCCCGCTCGACGCTCTACGTGTCGCTGGAGCCCTGTGCCCACTACGGCA
>JAILBW010000124.1 GCA_024680695.1 Bacteroidaceae bacterium | reverse complement strand
GTACTCGTTGCCGGCACCCATGCCCGGGTCGCCTTCGAGGCCAACGAGAAGGATGGCGAGCACATCAGCGGCACCATGCGCATTACCGCCCAGAATGGCCAGTTGGTGGCCGAGGCGCGCACCGAGAACCGCGGCCGTGGCCTGCTCGAGTTCGACTATCAGCCCGACGAATCCTACCATGCCAAGTTCGAGAGCGACAGCGGCCGCATAATCAACGTAAAGATGCCTGCTGCCGAGACCGACGGCTGTGCTGTGCGCACCGACATCGAGGGCGACCAGCTCCACCTGCGTCTGCAGGCCCGTGGTGCAACGCTCTCCGAGACTTTGGGCGTGACTGTGATGACCGGCGGTGCACTCCGTTTCTTCCGCAAGTTCTCTGGGCGCGACACCGACTTTTTTATCCCCACCGACTCGCTGCCCACCGGTGTGGCGCAGGTTACCGTCTATAACGGACAGGGGCGCGTCTATAGCGACCGTTTGATATTCATCCGCCACGATGATGTGGGTACATCGACCGTCCGCTTCAGCGGCATCCGCCACATCTATCAGCCTTACGACTCGATACAGGTGCGCATTGCCAACCCCCATGCTGCCGGCACCAGCATCTCGCTGGCCGTACGCGATGCTGCCTATTCGCAATACCTCTACGACAGCAGCAACATGCTTACAGAGATGCTCCTCTGCAGCCAGATACGCGGCTTTGTCGAGCAGCCCGACTACTACTTCGAGGCCGACGACGACCAGCACCGCCGCCATCTCGACCTCCTGCTCCTCGTTCAGGGCTGGCGTCGCCACAACTGGATTACGATGGCCACGCCCGGCATCTTCCGAGTGAACCATCCCATTGAAGACACCCCCATCTTCTTCGGCTCCGTGAATGGCTACGAACCGCTGGGGCGCGAGGGATACTTCGGCTGGGGCAACGAGTTCCAGATGTGGCGCGATGCCGAGTCGTTCGACCAGCCCCGCGACTACCAGTTCCGCACCAATTCCTTCTTCCGCCACCGCGGTTCGCCGAACAATGAGTCCGTCCCCACGCTGGGCAATGCCGACTATGCCCGCGACATGCACCTCGCCTACAGCCACCTTTCGCGCGGCCAGTTGCGGAAGCAGGACGAGAGTTCCTACTATGCCTCCGGCCATATCAAGCGCGAGGTGAAGGTGCATGTCGAGGTGTCCAAGCCCACCATCGAGGGCCTCACGACCTTGGTGGGCGAGGTGCCCACTCACGACGGACAGTTCATCCTGCAGATGCCCATGTTCTACGACAAGTGCATTCTGAACATCTCTGCTTCCGACACCACGAAGTGGACGGACGGTCATTCGCGGCGCGGCTTCCTTTGGTGGCTACGGTTCCGAAAGATGCGGAAGAGCCGCCACAAGCCGGCGAAGGAGCACCAGTGGATCCTCCCCGACGAGCTCGAATACCCCGAGTTCTATGTGCGTCTCACTCCCTACTACCCTCGCTTCGTGAAACCCTTCAACTTCTACCATACCCACGTTGCCCCCTTCCGCGAAGGTACATATCTGGCGCCAAGCCTAAAGGATACCCGCGTCTTGGGCGAGGTGAAGGTGCGCACTCGCTTTGGCGGTCTGCGACGGTTCTCTGCCGACCATCCAGCCCGGGTGATGGATGCCTACGAAGCCCTCAACGAGTGTGCCGATGCAGGCTTCACCCCCGGATGGTTTGCCGGCCCCAATTCCTTGCAGGCCTGGGTGGCGCGCCTCCTGGTGGGCGACATGAACGAATACCGCCCATATCGCAGCGGATTGGGATACAGCTATATACCGTCCCTATTCTCGTATTCGGGCTCTCTCCTCTCTCATGGCGGTCACGATGTATACCAAACGCCTGGCAGCTATCCATGGGATGGTGGCAACAACGGGGGCAGTCAAGCGCCCATCCATCATGTGCCCATGCCCTACAGGCCAATGGCGATGGCATCGATGGCCCCTAATGTATGGGGAGGCTATACGGATAGTTGGGGCGACTACTATTCCGACCCCGTCTTCAGCCGCCAGTGGCACTCGCCCTACAGCTACGAGATGCTGCGCCGGATGAAGATGGCCACGCTCAAGGATGTGCGCCTCATCACCGACTACTGTCCGCGCCTCGAGGGGAACAAGCACTACAAGGGTGCCGACCAGCCCACGGTGAACGTCATCGTCAGTCCGATGGACGAGGGACAGCGCCCAGCCTATCGCGACCGCCACTACGTCATGCAGGGCTACAGCATCTGCGACGACTTCTACCAACCCGTCTATCGCCAGCGGCTTCCCGCACAGACCGACTATCGCCGCACTCTCTACTGGAACCCCAACGTGCCTCTCGACGAGAAGGGCGAGGCGCGCATCCAATGTTGGAACAACGGCCGGCAGACCGCCATCACGGTAAGCGCCGAGGGCATCTCGCCGGGCGGACAAATCGTAACAGGAATCAGCTATCCCGAAGACCGATGAAGCAGTCCATCCTTTTCCTGATTGTCAGCCTCATGCTGACCGGCACGCTGAACGCCCAGCAGCATATGCAGGTGAGGGGTCGCGTCGTGGACGATGCCACAGGCGAGGAACTCCCCTCCGTCAGCATCTATGTGCGCGACGGACAGGGCGCTATCACCAATTTCGACGGCGACTTCTCTTTCTTGGCCGCCCCCGACGATATGTTGCGCTTCAGCTACATCGGCTACGAGAAGCTCACCCTGCCCGCTGCCTCCTGCCCCGCCGTCGTGAGGATGAAGCCCCTTACGGTCACGATGAGCGAGGTCATGGTGCGCTCAGGCACCAACCTGCTCGAGCTCGTGGCTGCCCGCCTCACGAAGGAGTGGAAGTCCAGCCGTCGAAAGAGCGGCAACTACTTCTACCGCCTCAGTTCCGTCTATTCCCGCCGCCTCGAGCTGGCCGAGTCGTTCATCAAGGCCCGGTCGGCCATCAACCTGCGCGACCTCCGTTTCCTGCGTGGCCTGCGCGGCCAGTTCTCCGACCGTGGCTTCGATGCGTCGCTGATGGACAGCACCAACCAGCACTTCCTCACGGCGCTCGCTCCCATGACCCACGAGGCACCCTTCTGGGACGACTGCATCATCCCGCTCAACGATCTGAAGCAATACCAGACCTTCTACGACACACAGGTCGAGGAACTGACCGACGAGGACGGCACCATCATCTACCGCATCCACCTCTCGCGCAACGACCGTCCCATGCTCCATATCCCCTATCTCGAGGGCACCTTCTACGTGGCGCAGAAGAATCTTCGCCTGCTGCGCTTCGAAGGCGACATGCGCGACCTGCAGATAAAGGTCGTGGGCGGCGGGCGCAGCTACATGCTTCCCATCGACGTCCACCTCAACATCGTCTATCGGGTCAAGCGCCGCTCCACACTCGTCAATCACATGGCCGTACGCATCCAGAAAGACTTCCTCACCACCCGCTCCATGCTCTTCAACATCGACGATGTAAAGTTCCGCCACCTGCGCGGCAAATCGCCCCTCACCAACATGCTCCATTCCATCGACGAAGCCGGCTACGACTCCACCCTCTGGGCCGTCTCGAACATCGTCATGCGCACCAACGAAGAGGAAGCTGCAGCCTTCAGCGACTCCACCGGCTTCATGCCCGACCTCTCCGACCGTCGCCTCGACCCCGTCCTGCTCAACGTGCGCCGCATGCTCATCCAGCGCGACATGCTGATTCCCCTGCGTCCCAGCAAAAAAGAAATTCGCAAGGAGGACGAGGACGAACTGCTTATGCCCTGAAAAGCTATTGAACTCCTGCTACCGGCACACAACGGAAATCAGCGCCGAAGTTGCGACTTGTCAACTCGTTTACTTGTCAACTAATGCAACAAACTTATCGAACATCCATTCAGTTTCTGTTGGCCCGGAGCAGGCTTCGGGGTGAAACTGTGCAGAGAACCAGGGCATTGTCTTGTGGTGGATGCCTTCGTTAGAGCCGTCGTTCATGTTTACGAACAAAGGTTCCCAGTCGGCTGGCAAGGTCGAGGCATCAACGGCATAACCATGATTCTGACTTGTGATGAAGCATCTGTTGGTACCTACAAGTTGTACTGGCTGGTTGTGACTGCGGTGACCATACTTCAGTTTGTACGTCTTTACTCCTGCTGCTCTTGCCAGGAGTTGATTGCCAAGGCAAATGCCCATGAGGGGACGGACGTTAGAGTTACTTAAGAATGTTCGGATGTGCTCTATAGTCTTGCTGCATTGTTCAGGGTCGTCAGGACCATTTGCAAGGAACAAGCCATCGAAGTCAAGCTGATTGAAGTCGTAGTTCCACGGAACCCTGATGATCTCTACACCTCGATTCACAAAACACCGAATGATGTTGGCCTTGACACCACAGTCAATAAGAACGACCTTCTTCATTGACCATTGAGGGTGATAGGTTATTACCTCCTTGCAGCTCGCCTTCTCCACCCAATTGATGGAGCCATAGTCTTCAAGATAATGGTCAATGATAATTCTCCCTCTCATTACGCCACATTCTCTGAGTCGCTTAGTGGGCCTTCGTATGTCGATGCCCTGATGGCAGGAATCTTATCTCGCTTTAACCATTCAGAGAGAGACTCCTTGGCATTCCAATGGCTGTACTTCTCACTATAATCTGCTACGATGAGGCCTTTGACGTGAATCCTCTCGCTTTCCATGAACTTTGGCAAAGGTTCGCCTCCTATCTCTGGAGCACCATAGTTTCCTATCAAGGGATAAATCGTCATCAGTATCTGCCCTGCATAGCTTGGTCAGTCAAGCTCTCGGGGTAGCCTGTCATGGCAGTATTGAACATAACTTTGCCTACAGCATTTTGCATCGTAGCCAAACGACCAGCCGCAGAACTCTGTGCCATCATCAAGTATGAGTCTTGCTTCTTTCATTGTTTTTCACTTTTTTACCTTTTCAATAGGCCTGCTCATGTACGCCTTTAACTGCTCTTCCGCTGGGGTCATTCATATTTTTGAAAGCGGCATCCCATTCAAGAGCGATGGCTGTGGAGCACGCCACACTTGCCTCCTGGTTTACACTTCGCGCTGCAGAGTCGCTGGGGAAATGCCCGGCGAAGATGCTGCGATAGAAGTACTCCTCTTTGTTGAGCGGCGGATTGATGGGGAAACGCTCTGCAGCATGTGCCATCTGTTCGTCGCTCACAGCTTCGGAGGTAATCTTCTTCAACGTGTCAATCCACGAATAGCCAACGCCATCGCTGAACTGTTCCTTCTGTCGCCAAGCAATCTCTGCTGGCAACATGTCAGCAAAGGCCTCCCGAACAATCTTTTTCTCGATGACGAAACTCCCCTCTCTCCCAGAAGAGGGGTTGGGGGTGAGGCCACACATCTTTGCTTCGGGATTGGTACGCATAGCCACGTCAAGGAATTCCTTATCAAGGAAGGGGACACGTCCTTCTACACCCCATGCCGAGAGGCTTTTGTTGGCACGAAGACAATCATAGTAGTGCAGTTTGCTGAGCTTGCGGACAGTCTCCTCGTGGAAGGTTTTCGCGCTGGGTGCCTTGTGGAAATAGAGATAGCCACCGAACACCTCGTCTGCCCCCTCGCCGCTCAATACCATCTTGATGCCCATCGACTTGATGACGCGGGCAAGCAGGTACATCGGAGTTGAAGCACGAACGGTGGTCACGTCGTATGTCTCGATGAAATAGATGACATCGCGAATGGCATCAAGCCCTTCCTGTATGGTGTAGTTGATTTCGTGATGCACAGTGCCGATGTAATCGGCCACCAACTTCGCCTTTGCCAAGTCGGGAGCACCCTTCAAACCTACCGCGAAGGAATGCAGACGAGGCCAATAGGCTCGTGTCTGCGAATTGTCCTCAATGCGATGCTCGCTGAACTTCTCAGCAATGGCAGAGATGACAGAAGAATCAAGTCCGCCGCTGAGCAGCACGCCATAGGGAACGTCAGACATCAACTGACGCTTCACGGAATCCTTCAGCGCATCGCGGATTGCTTCGACGCTTGCATCGTTGTCCTTCACAGCATCATATTCGAACCAGTCACGCTGGTAATACCTTTTCATTCCTGGCTCTTTACTCCAGTAATAGTGCCCGGGCATGAAAGGCTCATATCGCTCGCACTGGCCTTCGAGTGCCTTCAGTTCGGAAGCGACATACACCGTGCCGTCGCCGTCATAACCTATATATAAAGGTATCACACCAATGGGGTCGCGAGCTATCAGGAAAGCGTCCTTCTCTTCGTCATAAAGGGCGAAGGCAAAGATGCCGCTGATGTCCTCCAGGAAGTTAATGCCTTTGTCGCGATAGAGCGCAAGAATGACTTCGCAGTCGCTACCTGTCTGGAACTCATAGCGGCCAGCATAGCGGCGGCGTATCTCTTGATGATTGTAAATCTCGCCATTGACTGCCAGCACTTGATTCTTGTCGGGCGAGAACAAGGGCTGTCCGCCGCTTTCGGGGTCAACGATGGAGAGACGTTCGTGAGCAAGGATGGCCGAGCCGCCACAATATATGCCACTCCAGTCCGGGCCACGATGACGAATCTTCTGACTCATGCGCAAAGCCTTATCACGCAGTTCGTGCGTCTGCTGCTTAATATTGAAGATTGATACTATTCCACACATAACAACATTTATTATTTAATCATTTACCATTTAATAGTTCTCCCCATAGAGGGGGAGTTAGAGAGGGTCTGTTTATTCCACTGTTACACTCTTTGCGAGATTCCTTGGGCGGTCAACATCTTTGCCTTTGCAGACGGCGATGTGGTAGGCGAGCAGTTGCAGGGGGATGCTGGCGATGAGGGGCTGGAAGCATTCGAGCGTGTCGGGCAGGGTGATGATGTGATCGGCAAACTTCTGAATCTGCGTATCGCCTTCGGTGACGAGTGCCGTGACACGTCCGCCACGCGCCCGCACCTCCTGAATGTTCGAGATGACTTTCTCGTAGAGACGGTCGCGAGTGGCGATGACGAAGACGGGCATCTCGCTGTCTATGAGGGCGATGGGGCCATGCTTCATCTCCGCGGCAGGATAGCCTTCGGCATGAATGTAGGAAATCTCCTTCAGCTTCAAGGCACCTTCGAGAGCTAAAGGGAAGTTGTAGCCGCGTCCCAAGTAGAGGCAATTCTTGGCGTAGGTGAAGATGGGAGCAAGGTGCTCAATCTGTTCGTTGGTCTTGAGGGCTTGCTCCATCTTGTCGGGAATCTGTGTGAGTTCCTTCACCATCTGCCCGTACAAATCTTCGGAGATGGTCTTCCGCTCGGCAGCCAGGCATAGTGCCAGCATCGAGAGGACCGTCACCTGGCCCGTGAAGGCTTTTGTGGAAGCGACACCAATCTCCGGGCCAACGTGGATGTAGGTTCCCGTGTCCGTAGCCCTAGGGATGCTCGAGCCGATGGCGTTGCAGATGCCGAAGATGAAGGCACCCTGTTCCTTAGCCAGTTGGATGGCGGCCAGCGTGTCGGCTGTCTCGCCGCTCTGCGAGATGGCAATCACCACATCGTCTTTCGTCACGACGGGGTTGCGATAGCGGAACTCCGAGGCATACTCCACTTCGCAGGGTATGCGGCAAAGATTCTCGAAGAGCTGCTTGCCGATGAGACCAGCGTGCCACGACGTGCCGCAAGCCACTATGACGATGCGCTTTGCGCCAAGCAGTTGCTGGCGATAGTCAATCATGGCTGAAAGCGTCACATGGTTGCCCTCGACGTTTATGCGACCTCGCATACAGTTCATCAAGCACTCTGGTTGCTCGAAGATTTCCTTCAGCATGAAGTGTTCGTAGCCGCCTTTCTCTATCTGGCCGAGGTTGATGTCAACCGTCTTCACCTTCAATTCCTGCTCCTCACCGAGAATGCTTATCACCTTCAATTCCTCGCCCAGACGAATGACCGCGATGTTGCCGTCCTCCAGATAGACCACTTTGTCCGTATAGTCGATGATGGGACTGGCATCAGAGCCTAAGAAGAACTCATCCGTGCCGATGCCTACCACAAGAGGACTCTGCTTGCGTGCAGCGATAATCTGCCGAGGGTCGCGCTTGTCGATGATGGCAATGGCGTAGGCTCCAATCACCTGATGGAGCGCCACCTGCACGGCTTCGAGCAACGCCAGGTTTTTCTTCACCATGATGTATTCCATGAGTTGCACGAGCACCTCCGTATCGGTGTCGCTCTTGAACTCCACACCTTTCGCCTGAAGCTGCGTCTTGATGTCGGCATAGTTCTCAATGATGCCATTGTGGATGATGGCAAGATTGTGGGTGCTTGAATAGTGGGGATGAGCGTTGCGTGCCGATGGCTCGCCATGCGTTGCCCAGCGTGTATGAGCGATGCCCACGCAGCCCGATACGTCTTTGTCGTTGCAGTATTCGGTCAGGTTGTCAACCTTTCCCTTTGCTTTATACACGTTGAGGTCGCCGCTGTCGCTAATCATCGCCACGCCCGCGCTGTCGTATCCACGATACTCTAGGCGCTTCAGACCTTTAATCAAAATGGGATAGACTTTCTTCGAGCCTATGTAACCTACAATTCCACACATGATGTCATTAATTTATTATTAAATAGAAGCCCCCTCTCCGCTCCCCCTTTGGGGGAGTGCTCCGTTGCCGGCTAATCTTCCCTGTTCAGCGGGATTGAGGTACTCCCCCAAAGGGGGAGCGGGGAGGGGGCTGTTAGTGAAGTTTTCTATATATTTCACAAACGCCTGGTTTACGAGGCGATTGCCGCCTGGAGTGGGATAACGTCCGGTGAAGTACCAGTCGCCTTGATGGTCGGGGCAGGCTGCGTGCAGGCCTTCAATGGTCTGAAAGACGAACTCGACTGGTGCCTGCATTCCTGCGGGACGAAGCATCTCGGCCATCTTTCTGTTGATTTCTTCTATACAGAAAGGCTTGTAGATGGCACAGACACAATTGGTCTGCTCTGCTGCTGGCTTGCGGAGTTCTGCAAGACAAGCCTCGTATGTCTCTGTGATTAGCTGCCACATGCCACGCTCTTCGATGAGGGCGATTGTAGCACGGAAGGCACAGAATTCCTCCAGACGCGCCATGTCAATGCCATAGTAGTCAGGGTAGCGAATCTGTGGCGAGCTGCTCACCATTACTATCTTCCGAGGATGCAAGCGGTCGAGTATCTTGAAGATGCTTTCCTTCAAAGTGGTGCCCCGGACAATGCTGTCGTCAATGATGACAAGGTTGTCCTCGTATGGCCGCAGGGAGCCGTAGGTGAT
>JAILBW010000085.1 GCA_024680695.1 Bacteroidaceae bacterium | reverse complement strand
GGAGTCCATCAAGGACGTGTACAACCAACATCCCGAATTTGAGAAGGCAAAGATTGTGGAGCGCATCGTAGAACCCGAGCGCATCATCACCTTCCGTGTGCCCTGGATTGACGACAAGGGTGAGGTACAGGTGAACATCGGTTACCGTGTACAGTTCAACAGCGCCATCGGTCCCTACAAGGGCGGTCTGCGCTTCCACCGTTCCGTGAACCTGAGCATCCTGAAATTCCTGGGCTTCGAACAGACGTTCAAGAACGCACTGACCACACTGCCGATGGGCGGCGGAAAGGGCGGCAGCGACTTCTCACCGCGCGGCAAGAGCGATGCCGAGATCATGCGCTTCTGCCAGGCATTCATGAGCGAGCTGTTCCGCTACATCGGCCCCGAGGTTGACGTGCCGGCCGGCGACATCGGTGTGGGTGCGAGGGAGATAGGCTATCTGTTCGGCGAATACAAGAAGCTGACGCGCGACTGGAGCGGAGTGCTCACCGGCAAGGGCCTCTCGTACGGCGGCAGCCTGGTGCGCCCCGAGGCTACGGGCTTCGGCGGACTCTACTTCGTGCGCGAGATGCTGGCCGACAAGGGCATCGACATCAAGGGCAAGACCATCGCCATCAGCGGCTTCGGCAACGTGGCGTGGGGAGCAGCCAAGAAGGCAACCGAGATGGGCGCCAAAGTGATTACCATCAGTGGTCCCGACGGATACATCTTGGACGAAAAGGGCCTCGACGAGGAGAAGATTGCCTACATGCTGGAACTGCGCGCCAGCGGCAACGACATCTGCCAGCCCTACGAGGAGGAGTTCCCCGGTGCAAAGTTCTTCGAGGGAAAGCGTCCGTGGGAAGTGAAGTGCGACATCGCCCTGCCCTGCGCCACACAGAACGAGCTGAACGGCGACGATGCACAACAGCTGATCCAGAACGGATGCATCTGCGTAGGCGAGATATCGAACATGGGTTGCACACCCGAGGCCATCGATGCCTTCATTGCCGCCAAGATGCTCTATGCTCCGGGAAAGGCCGTAAATGCAGGCGGAGTGGCAACGAGCGGACTGGAGATGTCGCAGAATGCCATGCACCTGAGTTGGTCGGCTGCCGAGGTAGATCAGAAACTGCATCAGATTATGCACGGCATTCACGAGCAGTGCGTGAAGTACGGCACAGAGCCCGACGGATACGTAAACTATGTGCGCGGCGCCAACATCGCAGGCTTCATGAAGGTTGCCCAAGCCATGATGGCACAGGGCATCGTGTAACGAAAGACCGACATCATGGCTTGAAGAGCTCGGCGAGCAAAGCGAAGCCAAGATCCTTTTTGCCATGATGGCACAGGGCATCGTGTAAAATTTTTAATAAAAAATTGACATTTCTCTTGGCAGATTAGCCAAAAGTGCGTACCTTTGCCACGGAAAAGATAAAAAAAGTGACGAAATGCATACTTTGCACAACTCTTTCTACGGCTTCTACTATTACTTTTACTTTAGCAAAATAAAGTGAAACGGGTAGCTATACGTGCAAGAGAAACAAGAAATTCAATAGACAACCTCACAAAAAAGTCCCGTTTCGACCATGAAGCGGGACTTCTTTTTATATAAATAGAATTAAGGTATGAGACGCATTGCAATACAAGGCATAAAAGGCAGTTTCCACGATATAGCCGCCCATCGGTACTTTACGGAGGGGGACTTCGAACTCGTTTGCTGCGACACATTCGAGGAAGTCTTCGCCCGAATGCACGAAGATGACAATCTCATCTCGCTCGTCGCCATCGAGAACACCATCGCAGGCAGCCTGCTGCACAATTACGAACTGCTGCGAGAGAGCGGTGCCACCATCGTGGGCGAACACAAACTGCGCATCAGCCACAGCATTATGTGCCTGCCCGAAGACGACTGGGAAGACATCAGCGAAGTGAACTCCCACCCCGTAGCGCTCATGCAATGCCGCAACTTCCTCACCCATCACCGCAACCTGAAGGTGGTGGAGGTGGCTGACACTGCGGGTGCGGCCGCAGACATCAGTCGATGCCAACTGCGCGGACACGCTGCCATCTGCCACAAGGATGCTGCAAGAATATATGGGATGAAGGTGCTGCAGGAAGGCATCGAGACGAACAAGCACAACTTCACGCGCTTTCTCGTCCTCGCCTCACCCAGCAACGCGGGAGAACTGCGCCGCATGGAGACTGTGGACAAGGCCAGCCTCGTCTTCTCGCTCCCCCACGAGGAAGGAAGCCTCAGCGCCATACTGAGCATCCTGTCGTTCTACAAACTGAATCTCACGAAAATACAGTCACTACCCATCATTGGCAAAGAGTGGCAATATATGTTCTACATCGACCTGGCCTTCACCGACTACACCCGCTACCGGCAGGCCGTCGGCGCCATCTCGCCACTGGTAAACGAAATGCACATCTTAGGTGAATACGAAAATGGAAAACAAAGCATTTGACTTCCGCCCCGCTGAGCGACTGAGCGCGGTCAGCGAATACTACTTCAGCCGGAAGCTGAAAGAGATTGCCCGTATGAATGCCGAAGGACAGGACATCATCAGCCTGGCCATCGGAAGTCCCGACATGCCACCCTCGGAGGAGACGATCGAAGTGCTGTGCACAGAGGCGCGCCGACCCGACACCCACGGCTATCAGCCCACCATCGGCACACCCGAACTGCGCAAGGCGATGGCCGGATTCTACCAGCGATGGTACGGCGTGGAACTCGACCCCGCCTCGGAGATACAGCCGCTCATCGGCAGCAAGGAGGGCATCCTCCACGTTACGCTCACCTTCGTCAATCCCGGCGATGCGGTGCTTGTCCCCAATCCCGGCTACCCCACCTATACGAGCCTGAGCCGAATACTGGGAGCGCAAGTGGTCAGCTACGACCTCGGACAGGAGAACGACTGGCAGCCCGACTTCGACCAACTGGAGGAAATAGTAAAGTCAAACGACAGAATCCGCCTGATGTGGACGAACTACCCCCACATGCCGACCGGTGCCCGCGCCCGACGCGAAACCTACGAACGACTGGTCGGTTTTGCCTTGCGACATGGCATCATCGTGGTGAACGACAATCCCTACTCCTTCATCCTGAACCCCGGCGAAAAGCTGTCGATTCTCCAAGTGCCGCGCGCCAAGGAATGCTGCATCGAGTTCAATTCCATGAGCAAGAGCCATAATATGCCGGGATGGCGCATAGGCCTGCTGGCCACGAACGCACAGTTCATCCAGTGGCTCCTCAAAGTGAAGACAAACATCGACTCGGGCACCTTCCGCCCCATGCAGCTGGCCGCAGCGCAAGCATACAGGAACAGCGACGAATGGCACCGGACGGCCAACTACGAGACCTATGCGCAGCGTCGTTCGCTGGCCGAGGACATTATGCGCACACTCGGCTGTCAGTTCGACTCCAACCAGGTGGGCATGTTCCTCTGGGGGCGCATACCCGACCATTATGCCGAGGCCGAGGAACTCACCGAGCGCATACTCCACGAGGCCAGAGTGTTCATCACGCCAGGCTTCATTTTCGGCAGCAATGGCAGCCGATATGTGCGCATCAGCCTCTGTGCCAAGGAGGAAAAGATCAGCGAAGCACTACACCGAATCCAACGCATTCAGGATCTATAACCGCTCGCTAACCCCTAAGCGCTCGCTCGGCTATGCCGCTTCTGCTCGTTGAAAACGAGTGTTGAAGAACCGCTAACCCCAAACCGCTAACCAATAATCCCATAATCTCATTACAATATGGAACTACACATCTTGCCACTCAATCTGCCCAGCGACTTAGAGCGTCCGCTCATCATCGCCGGCCCCTGTGCAGCCGAGACCGAAGAACAAGTAATGACCACCGCCCACCAGTTGGCCCAAAAAGGCTGCCACATGTTTCGCGCCGGCATCTGGAAGCCGCGCACTAAGCCTGGGTGCTTTGAAGGCCAAGGCAGTCAGGCTCTGCCTTGGATGCAACGAGTGAAGCAGGAGACTGGCATGCTCACTGCCACCGAAGTGGCCACTCCGGAGCATGTGGAACTGGCTCTCAAACACGGAATCGACATCCTGTGGATTGGTGCCCGCACCACTGCCAATCCCTTTGCTGTTCAGGACTTGGCCGACAGCCTGCGTGGAGTCGATGTGCCGGTACTGGTGAAGAACCCGGTGAACCCCGACATCGAACTCTGGATTGGTGCACTGCTTCGCCTCAACGGTGCCGGTGTCAAGCGGCTCGCTGCCGTCCATCGTGGCTTCAGCACCATCGACCACAAACTCTACCGCAACATCCCGCTATGGCACATTCCCATCGAGTTGCACCGTCGTTTCCCCAAACTGCCCGTCTTCTGCGACCCCAGCCACATGGGCGGACGTCGCGACCTCATCGCCACGCTCTGCCAGCAGGCAATGGACATGGGCTTCCATGGCCTGCTCGTCGAGAGCCACTGCCGTCCCGACGAGGCGTGGAGCGATGCTGCCCAGCAGGTGACGCCCGAGGTACTCGACTTCATCGTCGAACACCTCATCATCCGTGACAACGTCGAGATGACCGAGTCGTTACTCTCTTTGCGCAAGCAAATCGACGAGATGGACGACCAGCTGATGGACCTCCTCACACGCCGAATGCGCGTCAGCCGCGAGATTGCGATGTACAAGAAGGAGCACAACATGAGCGTCCTGCAGACCGTACGCTACAACGAGATACTGGACAAGCGCGGTGCCCAAGGCAGCCTTTGCGGCATGGACTCTTCCTTCATCCGTCGCGTCTATGAAGCCATCCACGAGGAAAGCGTGCGACAGCAAATGGAAATAATCAACAAATGAGCCATTGAACCCTTGAACATTTGAACCCTTGAACCATTATGAAAATACTGATACTTGGCGCCGGCAAGATGGGCAGCTTCTTCACCGATGTGCTCTCCTTCGACCACGAATGCGCCGTCTATGAAATCAACGCGAAGCGGATGCGTTTCGTCTATAACACGCAGCGATTCACCACGCTCGAGGAAATCCGGGACTTCCAGCCCGCACTCGTCATCAATGCCGTGACGCTGAAGTACACCACCGATGTCTTCCAGCAGGTGATTCCCTTCCTGCCCAAGGACTGCATCCTCAGCGACATCAGCAGCGTGAAGACGGGGCTCAAAGACTTCTACGAAAGTACGGGGTGCCGCTACGTCAGCACCCATCCCATGTTCGGCCCTACGTTTGCAAATCTGGGTGCCCTCTCCAGCGAGAACGCCATCGTCATCAACGAGGGTGACTATCTGGGGCGCGTATTCTTCCTCGACCTCTATCGTCGCCTCGGGCTCAACGTCCACGAATACTCGTTCGAGGAGCACGACGAGGCCATGGCCTACAGCCTCTCCGTCCCCTTCGTCAGCACCTTCGTCTTCTCGGCCGTGATGAAGCATCAGGATGCCCCCGGCACCACCTTCAAGCGTCACTTGGGCATCGCCCGCGGCGTACTCTCCGAGGACGATACGCTGCTGCGCGAGATACTCTTCAATCCGCGCACAAAGCACCACGTCGAGCAGATACGCGACGAGCTGGGCAAACTCATACAAATCATCGACAACCGCGACGAGGCAGCACTCGACCAGTATCTGACGCGCATCCGAGGGAACATCAAGTAAAGGAAACACCAATACGCAGACAGGAATGAGAACAGCGCTTCTTCTGGGCATCTCCGCACTCGCAGTCTTCACTGCCGGATGCCGACACTACGAGGAGACGGACAGACACCTCCTCTCCCGCCGCTCTCCCATCGAGGAACCATACGCCTACGTCTCGGGGGGAGCCATGACAGGGAAAAGGGTGGCCGCATCGCCCGACCCACTGGTGGCCTACGAATGGCACAGCCCCAAGGCCACGGACCGTTACCAGATATTCGTCGCACTGCCCAGGGAGGCCGAGGTGATGGATCACCCTGAGAGTTTCCGGGGCGTGGAGAGTGCCACGAAGGAGCGATGCCGCATTCGGGTGACCGGACCGGGAGCCATCCGACTGGACTTCGGCACGGAACTCCCCGCATGGATCGAGATAGACAGCCCCGACCTGAACGGCGACGTCGAACTGGGATTCAGCGAGCATCGGGAATACGCTATGTGCCCGAAGATTGCTCGCCCCGCACAATACGGCAATACGTACAGGATGGAGTTGAACAAGGAGCTCTACGAGGGAGTGCGCTACGGATTCATCCGCATCAACCGCATCGAGCAGCCCTTCACCATCACGGCCGTACGCGCCGTCGCTCAGGTGAAACCCCTTAACTACACAGGCAGTTTTGACTCGGACAACGAACTGATCAACAAGGTATGGTACACAGGGGCTTGGGACGTGAAGGCCAATCTGCGCGAAGACAGCTTCGGGGCCATCATGTTCGACCGCGGCGACCGTTATTCATGGACAGGCGATGCCTATACGGCGCAATGGGCCGCCCTCGCGGCGTTCTCCTGCTACGACGAGGTGTTCAAGAACCTGCACTGGACCGACTCCCACCCCAACGGCATCGAGACCTACGAGATCTACTGGGTGGAGAGCCTCATTGACTATTATATGTACAGCGGCGACGAGGCTGGGCTGCGCGAACTGCTGCCCAAGGCCGAGGCACGCCTGGCGCACACTTGGGAGATATTCGACCAGCCCCACGGCCTGACCTTCGTGGGCTGGGACCACCGCCTCGGCACCGGCTTCGACCATCCCGACTGCCCCGAGGGCATCCACACCTTCCAGATGCTGGCCATCGGCGCATGGAAACATCTCGCCGCAGTGCTGGACATGATCGGCGAGCAAGACAAGGCCGCCCACTATCGCTCGATGGCCGACGAGAAGACGCCGCTCGTCACCTCCCCCGCCTATCTCTCCTCCCTGGGCATGCACTCCTCGGCCGATGCCATCAATGCCGACCTGCTGCCCGACCTCGACCGACTCTACCACAAGGACTTCAGCGACCGCCTGCAGCGGCAGTCGTTCTCCAGTTTCAACCAATGCTTCATCCTGCAGGCCATGGCCCATGCCGGCCACTACGGCCATGCGCTGGCCTCCGTCATCGACCACTGGGGCGGACAGATCGAATGGGGCGGCACCTGCTTCTTCGAAGTGTTCCGTCACGACTGGCCCGACATCATTGCGAAGAACGGCCCCATCCCCTTCTCGCAGGCAGGCCTGACCAGTATGGCCCACCCTTGGGGCGCAGGCGTCACCTCGTGGCTCAGCGAGGAGATGCTGGGCATAAAGCCACTGACGGGCGGCTTCCGCACCTTTCAGGTGAAGCCCCACCTCGCAGGCTATGCCACCAGGGTGAGCGGACAGACGATGACGCCCCACGGCCCCATCCGCGCCTCGTTCGACCTGCAGACGGGCCACCATTCGCTCACCGTGCCCGAGGGCACCACGGCCATGCTCTACATCCCCAAGGAAGGGATGGAGGCCTCTCCCCTGCCCTCGCCAAAAGGGAAGGGAGACGGATTGCAGTTCACCGAGGCCGACGGTTTCCTCCGCACAGGCCCCCTCGCAGCCGGAGAGTATGAGATACGGGTGAAGTACAGCGGCAGCCCGACGAAGAGACTGCAGGAAGACTATCACTTCGCCACCACGGCTCAGGTGGACACCACCACCCATGGAGTGCACTGGATGCAGAAGTACGGCAAGGACGGATACTACATCGTCGGCGGAGGAGAGGACGCAACAGACCTGTCCGCACTGCCCGACTATGTCGAATGGCTGGCCTTCGACCCCGGCGACGGCAGGCGACAGAATATGACCAGCAGGATCAAGCCCCTCCACGAAGACGCCGTCCTGCCCGTCGGCCGCGAGCCAGGAGCGAGGAAAGCCTTTGCATGCTATTACACCGGCGGCTGCCAGTGCAACCCGTTGAAGGTAAAGCTGCGCTCGCCACATCCCTACACCGTGACGCTCTACATGGCCGACTGCGACCATGGCGGCAGGGACGTCAACGTAGAGGCATTCGACCTCGACACCGGCAACCGCATCTCGCCCGAGGTGCGCATCCCACGCTTCGAGAAGGGTGCCTTCGTCACCTTCCGCTACGACCGCTCCATCTGCATCTACGCAAATGCCATCCGCGGCGACAACGCCGTCTATAATGCAGTATTCTTCGACTAACGCCCTTCAGCTCTCCCCTCTCTCTTAGGCTACGCAAGTAAGTGTTTGAGTGATTGGGAGGGCAGAAGCGATGGAGGGATGCTTGCCGACGGAGACAATGGATGGGGGGATGAAACTTTGAACTTTTGAACCTTTGAACCCTTGAACAAAAATGAAAAAGACACTCACTACAGCACTAATCCTTGTTATGGCCTCGGTTGTGGTTCAAGGCATGACACACCGAAAACAGGACGAGGGCAACGCCACGGCCAATACCATCGTGGTGGATGCCACCCAGGCGGGCGATACCATCCCAAACATCGTGAGCAACGTGAATGTATGGGACATGGGCTCGCTGTACCATAATCCGAAGGTCAACCAAGAAGCGAATATATTCGAATTCGTGCGCTACGTACAGTTCATGCAATGTAGCGGAGGCAACGCGGCACGCGACTTGTTCCAAAGGCCCGAAGACCGTTCGACACTGACCGACTACAAGTTTGACAGTCTCATCAAGAACTGCCGGGGCGTGTTGGCGTTGGGAGCGAAACCCCATCTCAAACTGGGCAGCGTACCACTGAAGCTTACCACCAATCCCTCCATAGGCACTTTCGGCACCAATGTCTATCCGCCAGACGACTACAGTCAGTATTACACCTACATCAGAGCCATCGTGGAAGCCTTGGTCAGGGAGTTCGGCCTGCAAGAGGTGCGCCAGTGGCACTTTGGCTGTATGACGGAATACGAGAACTACGACTGGTTCAAAGCCAAGAGCGGACAGGAAGATGAGAGCTGCGACGCATTCTGCCGGCTCTACGACTACACGGTACAGGTACTCATCGACGTGCTTGGGGAGGACATCTGCGTAGGCGCCCATAGCATGACCGTCACGGAGGGCGGCTGGGACGAGGCCAGATTCATCCGCCACGTAGCCTCCGGCACCAACTACGCCAATGGCGGCAAGGGCACGAAGATCAGTTTTCTCTCCGCCTCCTTCTACGACTTCAATCCCCGACAATTCACTCCCGGCCACGACCTTCCCGGCACCATAAGAGTGCTGCGGGATGCAGCCAACGCCGCAGGGCTGACACACCTCAAATACGGCATCGACGAGGGCCGGATACTCGCAGGCTTGCGCAAGGGCAGCCAATCGCAAGACCTGTACAACCGCACGACCGGCTTCACCTGGCAGGCAGCCTACGATGCACGCCTGTTCAAGCAGGGCATCGACAATGGGCTCGACTACTTCTCAAGTTGGAACTTCCTTTCCGGCGGCAATCTCGATGGCTATCCCATCATCAGCTACCATGTGGCCCAACAGCTGGCCAAGTTCGCAGGAATGCGCCGCGCCGATACCCGAACAGACCTCCGCGCACTGAACGAGAGCGAGATGGACTGCCTGGCCTCGACCGACGGCACGACCGTGCGCACCATGGTGTATAACTTCAGGAAAGACCCCGACGACCATGGCAAGACGGACTACACGATGGAAATAAAGCTTCCGTTCCATGCCCGAAAAGCCAAGGTGACGCGCTGGCTGGTGAGCGACGACTGCAATTTCTTTGATGAATGGCTTGCCGACTGTGACAGTCTGGGCATCACGTCGGAAGACTTCGCCTGGAGTCCCGACGACCCAATGCTGGACGCACCCTTCACGCTCCACAACGCGCGCAGCATCGAGAAATACAAGACCATGCGGCACAAATACGAAAAATGCGCAAGGCTTACGCCCGTCGTCGAAGTCATTGATGTCAAGAAAGGGGTCGTCACGCTGAAGGAGAGTCTCGATGTCCACAACGTATTGTTCCTCGAAATAAGTCCGTCCGAAAAGAACCCACAAAGAAAACGGCATTAAACCATATCCATTTACAAAGGCAAGCTCGACCGAAGGTCACGGCTGCGGGTAAGCGAGAGCAGAGCCAAATCACATTTGAGCTATGCCGAGCGGAAGCAGGCTCGAACGTAGTTCACGGCTGCGGGTAAGCGAGAGCTGCGCCAAATCACATTTGAGCTATGCCGAGCGGAAGCAGGCTCGAACGTAGTTCAAATGCAAAAAAAGTTGCATCATCACGCCCGTCTGTCGGACCTGGGGCAGCACCTCACTCGTCACCCAGTGCTTGAAAGCCCGCGCCTGCTCCAGTTTCGAGGAGAGGATTAGGCTGTAGAGCCCGCTCTCGTTGATGACGATGGCTCGGGTTTCGTAGGCACTCTCCCGAATTGGGAGGGTGCCCTTGTCTTCCTCGTCCACATGCTGTTGGATAGCCTTTGAAGTATTGCTATACCCCAGAGCCGTAGCCATGTTTCCGGTGGCAAAGCGGGCATCGATTTTGCATTTTGCATTTTGCAAATGGAAAATTTAGAAAAGGGGTGGGACAATATATATATATTATAAAATTAATAAATGATTTATTAATTAATAATTCATTTATATATTATATAGATTAGCCAGCACACCATATTTTTTCTAAATGCAAAATGCAAAATGCAAAATCCGAGTCGGGTATATTTGCGTAATATATTACTATTCAACTCCTTATGCATAATTCACAGCAAGCCCACACTGCGCTTGAAAGAGCCTGAAAGGGCTGTTTTGCCCGTTTTCGGCGGAAAAATAGCCTTTCGAAGAGGCCGAAAAAGTGCCAAAAAAAGGGAAAGTACCCCATTTCTGCTACGAAAAGGGACTTTATGAGGGAAAAAGGCAGGGAAACG
>JAILBW010000163.1 GCA_024680695.1 Bacteroidaceae bacterium | reverse complement strand
GCAAGGGCAAAAGCTTTTGCTTCTTAGGGCTTTTGCCCATTCTGGGCGAACATTCCCCATACAAACTGTACCCAGGGCGTTGCCCAGGGCTGATAGCTTTCTGCCCCCTTTGGGGCGTTCCAAGCCCCTGTCAATCACTTTTTGCTCTGAATGCCGATGGTTAGGAGGGTGCAGGAGATGATGAAACAATTTTACCGGACAGCAATATTATATAAAAAGGTGTCTGCAGGCATTGGTTCGGAAGCGCCCGGTGAGAGATGCCGGATGGGCTTTTTTGCGTTTTCGGGAGGGAAACGATGAAAAAAAAGGCCAAACTATTTGCAGGAACGAAGAAATGTGCGTACCTTTGCAACAGTTTTCGTGTTGGTGCCTTGGATGAGTGGCTTAGTCAACGGTCTGCAAAACCGTCTACAGCAGTTCGAATCTGCTAGGCACCTCGCAGGAATGAAGCTCGGACTTAGTGTTCGGGCTTCATTGTTTTTCGCCGCAGCACCGCAAGCGAGCAGGCCGAGGATAGCAAGAAGGCGGGCACGACGAGCAGATACTTCGTCCAGCCGACGGAAGCGAAGCAGCCCAAGACAGCCATCGAGAGGCAGGCAAACTGGGCAAGGCTCTGCAACCAAACGGAGCGCGACAGCTGGCAACCGTAGATGCGGCCAAAGAGCCAGACGGAGACGACAAGGTCGTAGAGCGCAGTGAGGGAGAGGGAGATGCCGGCTCCGAGCAGGCCGAAACGGGAATAGAAGTACCACATCGAAGAAACGAAGACGACATCGGAGGCTATCTCCATCGCCAGAAAGACAAGTGTGTCGCCCTTAGCCAGCGACAGATAGGAGACGGGCAGCATGATGGCGCGCAGGAAGACGTAGTAGGCGGCGCAGAACATCATGCCGAGCATCGTGAAGAATTCCGGCTTGAAGAGGACAAGTACGACCAAAGGCATGGCGGCGAGTAGCAGGATGAGGAAGGGGGTGACGAGCATCACACTGACCTCGATCTGCTGATTGATGGTGCGATTGAAGCGCAAAACGTCGTGGTTCACAGAGGAGAGCCGAGGGAAATAGTCGGACTCGAGTGCCGTGAAGACGAAGCCGGCATAGGCGGTGATGATGGCAAAGCCGGCGCGATAGTAGCCCACGTTGGCGAGCATGCCCTGATGCTTGATAATCCCCACCACCACCATCGCAGCGCCTGCGTTGGCAATGGCGGCAATCACGTAGGGCAAGCCACGGCGAATCATGGGGAGACCCTCGACGAATACCTGCCGGCTGAAAGGCTGCACCCGATAGGGAACGACGCGCACCGAAATGGAGAGGTGGACGATGCAGGCTGCCACCGTGCTGACAATGAGGCCGATGATGACGCCATGCATTCCCCAGAGAAAATAGAAGGGCACCGTAAGCAGCAGCGTGGTGAAGGCCGAGACGGACTCGATAATCGCAACGCGTTTCAGTCGGCGAAGCCCCTTCAGCACCGCGCATTCGGCCTCGGCAATGAGCAAGGCGCAGACGATAGGGATGACAAGCATCACCTCGGGATAGCGGCGGTAGTCGTTGTCGAAGAAATAGTAGCTGAGGAAGGGGGAAAGCAGGATGCAGACGAGTGCCGAGAAGAGGGCTGTCCACAAGGCCCAGGTGCGGATGACGCAGACGAGGCGAGCAACACGCTCGCTGCTGTCGGCCTCGTAGAGTTCGCTCGTCTCGCGAGTGGCATTCAGCGGGAGGCCGAAGTTGCTGCAGCTGACAAGGAATTCGGAGATGGTGTTGTAAACGGAAATCAAGCCGAATCCCGTAGAGCCAAGCAAGACGACCGTAAGCTTGTTGCGGGCCATGGAGACGAGTGTCTTGAGTCCCTGCACACTGCCGAAGACGCCAGTGTAGCGCAAAACGTGGCCAAAGGTCGTCTCTGTATTCTTCGTGCGTTTTTTTTCCTGCTCCATATTCTCGCTCAACGCAAATTGGCCTGCAAAGTTACGAATAAGCGAGGGAAAAGCCAAATGTATTTGGACTTTTCCGAGCGGAAGTAACTAAAACCGAAGGTTAAAGTTCTTGCAAAGCAAGCGCCGCAAAGCGTCGAGCGACGAATAAGCGAGGGAAAATGCAAGGCTTGCTTGTAATTTTCAGAGCGAGAGTAGCTAAAACCGAAGGTTAAAGTGACGCTTTTTATTCGTATTTCTTGCCCATTCGGAGAAAAATACCTACATTTGTCACACATTACGACGCAAGGAAGATACAGAATTGCCAATGAAGATTCTATTTATCGGAGAATACAGCAATGTGCACTGGACGCTGGCCGAGGGACTGCGGGCAAGGGGCCATCAGGTGACGGTGGTCTCGGACGGCAACAGCTGGCGGCAGTATCCGCGCGACATCGACCTGCAGCGACGGGGCATCACGAAGTGGAGCGGAATAGTGTACTTCCTCCGGGTGCTGCTCCTGCTGAGGAAGATGCGAGGATTCGATGTCGTACAGCTCATCAACCCCGACTGCATCTGGCTTAAGTCGCACTGGCAGAAGATGATATATCGCTACCTGAGACGATGCAACAGGCGCATCTTCGTCGGCGCTTACGGTTGCGACTGGTACTGGGTGGACTCGGGACTAAACAAAAGGCTGTTCCGATACGGAGACTTCTACATCGGAGACTCAATGCGCACCGACGAGCCTCAGGTGAAGAAGATGATTGACGAATGGATCGATACGCCCAAGGGACGCTACAGCCAATTTGTGATGAACGACTGCGACGGAATACCTTCGTGCCTCTACGAGTACCAAGTGTGCTACGCTTCGTACTTCCCGCAGAAGACTCGCTTCATCCCCCTTCCAATAAAGGTGGAGGAGATGCCCGACTGCTCCTTCAAGGGCTATCCAGTGCGCTTCTTCATCGGCATTGACAGCCAGCGGATGAGGGTGAAGGGCACCGACATCATGCTGCGCGCCTTGCTGCGAATCAAGGAGAAATACCCGACAAAGTGTGAGGTGGTAAGGGCTGTAGATGAGCCTTTTGCAAAATACGTGAGAATGATGGAGGGCTGCGATGTCATCGTGGACCAGCTCTACTCCTACACTCCCTCCATGAGTCCGCTCCAGGCGATGGCGAAGGGAATCATCTGCGTGGGAGGCGGCGAACCAGAGCACTACGAAATGCTGGGCGAAGACGAACTGCGGCCAATCATCAATGTGGAGCCCAACGAGGAGAGCGTCTATCGGGCGCTGGAGGAACTGCTACTCCACCCCGAACGGATTTCCGAACTGAAACGGCAGAGCGTCGAATACGTCCGCCGCCACCATGACTACCTCCGAGTGGCTGAGCAATACGAGAAGATGTATCTTGCAACGTGAAGCAGGAGCCGATGCTGGCGCAAGCAGACGCGAAAACTACGTGAAGCAGGAGCCGATGCTGGCGCAAGTAATTTAGATAGGAAGAAAAGGAAAAGAAACATGGCAGCACTCATCAGCATCATCGTCCCCGTTTACAACGTGGCTCCCTACCTGGGACGCTGCCTGCAATCGATTGTCGCTCAGGGTCTCGACGACTGGGAAGCACTGCTCGTTAACGATGCCAGCCGAGACAACAGCCTCGCCATCTGCAACGAATGGGCTCGGCGAGAACCGCGATTTCGCGTCGTCAGCCACGACAAGAACAAGGGATTGAGCGAAGCCAGAAATACAGGACTACGGCTGGCGACAGGAAAGTACATCGCCTTTGTCGATTCGGACGACAGCCTGACGCCCAACACACTGAGCGAGGCAATGAGGGCCATCGAAGGCGCCGAAGTGGTGGAGTTCCCCGTCGTTCAGGGCTACCTCTCGAAGCATGCC
>JAILBW010000203.1 GCA_024680695.1 Bacteroidaceae bacterium | reverse complement strand
GTCGCCTCTTTAGTGAGGTAGAGAACAAAGCATGTCGCCCCGAATGGACCACTCCTCCTTCGGGGCGACTTTCTGTCTGCCCCCCAGTTCCTGATGCGTAAACGGCCCTCTGTCATCTATGATAGTGTGCTGCTACTGGATTATGCGGCTGTATGTGCATAAAAAATGGGAAAATGTTTGGCCAATCCAACGAAAATGTCTAACTTTGCAGCCAGAAAGATGAACGTGAGGGGCTTCGAGAAGTTCCTCACTTTTCTTTATACATATTAATGTTCGACAGATGATAGACAAGAATGTAGTACAAAAAGCCGTCGAGGAATGGCTCGAAGGGAAGGAGTATTTCCTCGTAGACCTGAGTATCTCGTCCGACGACCGCATCGTAGTGGTTATCGACCATGCTGATGGAGTGTGGATAGAAGATTGTGCCGACTTGAGCCGTCACATCGAGTCGCGACTCGACCGTGATGCCGAGGACTATGAGCTCGAGGTCGGCAGCGCAGGACTGGGACAGCCTTTCCGCGTGCGCCGACAGTACGAGATACATGTAGGCAAGCTGGTGGAAACACAGACCGACGGCAAGAAGTACCGCGGCATCCTGCTCTCCGTCGAGGACGACGGATTCACGATGAGTGTGGAACAGAAGGTCAAGGAAGAAGGCCGAAAGCGTCCCGTGACCCGCGAGGTGGCGCAGCATTTTGCTTTTGCCGACGTGGCATATACCAAATACCTGATTAAAATAAAATAAACAATAATGGCTACAAAGAAGAAAGACACAGTGAATCTGATTGACTCCTTCGCAGAGTTCAAGGAGACGAAGAACATCGACCGAGCCACTTTGGTGAGTGTGCTCGAAGAGTGTTTCCGCAGTGTGATTGCCAAGATTTATGGCAGCGATGAGAACTATGACATAATCGTCAATCCCGACAAGGGCGACTTCGAAATCTATCGCAATCGTACCGTCGTGCCCGATGGTGAGGTGGAGGATCCCAATATGCAGATCTCGCTCAGCGAAGCACGCGAGGTGGAGGATGACTACGAAGTGGGCGAGGAGGTGAGCCAGCAGGTGAACTTCTCCGACTTTGGCCGTCGCGCCATCCTCACGCTACGTCAGACGCTGGCCAGCAGAATCTTGGAGCTCGAGCACGACACACTCTATAACCACTATAAAGACCGGGTCGGCGAGATCGTGAGTGCCGAGGTCTATCAGAATTGGAAACGTGAGACGCTGCTTCTCGACGACGAGGGCAACGAACTGCTTCTTCCGCGCACGGAACAGATTCCGGGCGACTTCTTCCGCAAGGGTGAAACGGCGCGAGCCGTGATTACTCGGGTGGAGAATACGAACGGCAATCCCAGAATCATCCTGAGCCGTACGGATCCCGCCTTCATGCAGCGAATGCTCGAGGCCGAGGTGCCCGAAATACAGGACGGTCTGATTACGATTCACAAGATATCCCGTATCCCCGGCGAGAGAGCAAAGGTGGCAGTGGAGAGCTATGACGACCGCATCGACCCCGTGGGTGCCTGCGTCGGTGTCAAGGGAAGCCGTGTGCATGGTATCGTGCGCGAACTGCGTGGCGAGAATATCGACGTCATTTCGTGGACCAGCAATCCGCAGCTTATGATTACTAGAGCTTTGGGTCCGGCACGCGTGAACAGCGTGGTCTTGAACGAAGAGGAGAAGAAGGCTGAGGTATTCCTCGATCCCGATCAGGTTTCCTTGGCTATTGGCAAGAGCGGCCTCAACATAAAGTTGGCCAGCATGCTCACAGGCTATACCATCGACGTATTCCGCGAGGTGGAGAATGTCAATGAGGATGACGTAAGCCTCGACGAGTTCACCGACGACATCGATCCGTGGATCATCGACGAACTGAAGAAGATCGGACTCAATACAGCCCGCGACGTACTCGAAGTGCCTCGCGAAAGTCTTGTTCAGCGTGCCGATCTCGAGGAAGAAACCGTTGATGAGGTGCTGAAGATTCTAAACGCAGAGTTTGAAGATTAAACGATAGGAGGGAGAAAATGAGTATAAGACTAATCAAGGTAACGAAGGAATGCAACGTAGGGTTGCAGACTGCGGTGGACTTCTTGCAGAAGAAGGGCTTCTCGGGCGTCGAGGCCAATCCGAACACGAAGATCACCGAGGAGCAGTATGAACTGCTGATAAAGGAATTCAATAAGGATATCGGCCTGAAAAACGAGGCCTCGCAGCTTATCCTGCAACGACAGGAGATGAGCAAGGAGCGCAAGGCTGCCACGCGTCCCAAGCGCGAAGCTGAAGTAGCTGAGGTGAAGGCACCCGTCATGGAGGGCCCCAAGGTGCTGGGAAAGATCGACCTGAATGCTACCCGCCGTCCCGCTGCGACGAAACCGGCGCCCGTAGCCAAGTCCCAGCCTAAAGCCGAGGCCAAGCCAGCAACGCAGCCAAAGGTGGAGCCCGTGGCAGATGTGAAGACAGAACCGGCTCCAACGCCCGTTCATATTCCTACGCCCGAACCCAAACCAGCGCCCAAGCCCGAACCTGTGGCTGAAACTCCGCAGAAAGAGCCGACACCTGCAACGGAAAAGCCCGTGAAGGAAACGCCTGTGGCAGAACAACCCGTGAAGGAGGCACCCGTCGTGGAGACTCCGGAGAAGGACACAACTCCTGCCCCCGAACCGGAAAAGCCCGAGACGCATACTCCCGAGATGATTGTCGTGGACCGCAAGAGCAACGTGATGGGTACAGAGGTGGACGGCGTCTTCCGCTTGACACACACGGACCAGACAGCTCCCAGCCTAACAGTCAAAGGTCGCATTGACCTTTCGAGCATCAATCAGAGCACACGTCCCAAGAAGAAAAGTCGTGAGGAGAAGCGCAAGGAACGCGAGGAGAAGAACCATGCTCATGGCGCAGCGTCCGCATCGGGTCAGGCTCAGGGCGGCGACCGCAAGAAGCGTCTGCGTGTGGGCAAGGAACGTGTCGATGTGAACGCAGTCGCAGCTCAGCAACAGCAGTCCGGCACACCAAAGGGCAAGTCACAGAATGCCAGCCAGCCTCAGGGCGGAGGCAAGACAAAGAACAAGCAGAAGAACCGTCCGAAGCAAACCGTGATTACGCCCGACGTCAGTGACGAGGAAGTGGCAAAGCACGTCCGCGAAACTCTGGCACGCCTGACGAGCAAGAACAGCAAGATGGGTAAGGGCGCCAAGTATCGCCGCGAGAAACGCGATGCCTTCCGTGCCGGCATGGAGGAGCAGATGGAACAGGCATCGGCCGAGAGCAAGACGCTGAAACTGACCGAATTCGTGACAGCCAACGAGCTGGCCACGATGATGAATGTTCCTGTGACGCAGGTCATTGCCACCTGCATGAGCATCGGCATCATGGTGAGCATCAACCAGCGCATGGATGCCGAGACCATCAACCTTGTGGCCGAAGAGTTTGGCTTCAAGACGGTCTATGTGAGTGCCGAGGTGAGCGAGGCGGTCACCGAAATCGAGGACAGCGAGGAAGACCTGATTCCGCGCGCCCCGATTGTCACGGTCATGGGACATGTCGATCACGGCAAGACCAGTCTGCTCGACTACATCCGCAACACAAACGTCATTGCCGGCGAGGCTGGTGGCATCACACAGCACATCGGTGCCTACAACGTGACGCTCGACGACGGACGTCATGTCACTTTCCTCGATACTCCTGGTCATGAAGCCTTCACGGCCATGCGTGCCCGTGGTGCCCAAGTGACGGATATTGCCATCATCATCATTGCTGCCGACGACGATATCATGCCTCAGACCAAGGAGGCCATCGCGCATGCCACTGCGGCAAACGTCCCCATCGTATTTGCTATCAATAAGATTGACAAGCCTGCCGCAAATCCTGAGAAAATAAAGGAGGGACTGGCCAACATGAACTTCCTCGTCGAGGACTGGGGCGGAAAGTATCAGAGTCAGGACATCAGTGCCAAGAAAGGCATCGGCGTGCCCGAACTGCTCGAGAAGGTACTGCTCGAAGCCGAGATGCTCGACCTCAAGGCCAACCCCAACCGCAAGGCTACGGGTTCCATTATCGAGTCCAGTCTCGACAAGGGCCGCGGATATGTGGCCACCGTGCTTGTGAGCAATGGTACGCTCCATGTGGGTGACATCCTGCTGGCCGGTACCAACTACGGCCGCGTGAAGGCCATGCTCAACGAACGCGGACAGCGCGTACAGGAAATCGGCCCGAGTCAGGCAGCTACTGTGCTCGGACTGAACGGCGCACCTCAGGCCGGCGATACGTTCCATGTGATGGAGAGCGACCAGGAGGCCCGCGAGATTGCCAACAAGCGCGAACAGTTGGCCCGCGAACAGGGACTGCGCACGATGAAGCGTTTCGACCTGACCGAGCTGGGACGCCGCATTGCACTGGGCGACTTCAAGGAACTGAACCTGATTGTCAAGGGCGACGTGGACGGCTCCATCGAGGCTTTGAGCGACTCTTTGATAAAGCTCTCGACGGAGAAGATACAGGTGAATGTCATCTACAAGGCAGTGGGTCAGATCAGCGAGACAGACGTGAACATGGCGGCTGCTGCCGAGAACTGCATCATCGTGGGCTTCCAGGTGCGTCCCTCGATGGCAGCCCGCAGGCTGGCCGACCAGATGGAGGTGGACATCCGTCTCTACAGCGTCATCTACGACGCCATCGAGGAGGTGCGCGACGCCATGGAGGGCATGCTTTCGCCGGAAATCAAGGAGGAAGTCACGGCACAGGTCGAGGTGCGCGAGGTGTACCACATCAGCAAGGTGGGCACCGTAGCCGGAGCCTATGTGATGGACGGCAAGGTAAGCCGCTCGAACAAGGCCCGCGTTATCCGCGACGGCATCGTCATCTTCACTGGCGCTATCAATGCCCTGAAGCGTTTCAAGGACGACGTCAAGGAGGTGAATACCAACTTCGAGTGTGGTATCTCGCTGGTTAACTACAACGACCTTCGCCCCGGCGACATGATCGAGACGTTCCAGGAGATTGAGATAAAAGCCAAACTCTGATGAAACCACTCGACTGGATTGTGATAGCCCTGCTGGCGGCTGCCTTTATTCGTGGCTGGCGTCTGGGTATTATCAAGCAGCTGATCTCCATAGTGGGAATCGTGGCTGGCTTGGTACTTGCCCGGATGTACAGCGGCGCACTGGGTGGCTCGCTGGCGCCCCACCTGGGCGACAATATGGCTGTGGCGAGCGGTATTGCCTTTGTGTTCATCTGGGTCGTAGTCCCTCTCATCCTCAACCTCGGGGGTGAGTTGGTGTCCACCATTCTGGACAAGATCATCATCGTGGGCACGGCAAACAAGGTGCTTGGCGCCCTGTTCAGTCTTCTGAAGTATGCGTTCCTCCTGGGTGCCCTCCTATGGGCGCTGGTGGCATGCAAACTTCTGCCCTCCGAGCTGGTCGAGGGTTCCTTTATGGGTATCATGTTGAAATCCTTCTCTGAGGCCTTCTACACCTCGTTTATGAATGCCGCATCGTGATGGGAGAGAATGGGAATGCCCTCGTCCGCGAGATGGCGGACCGGAAATATGCTTACGGGTTCACTACTGACGTACAGACCGAGATTATCGAGAAAGGTCTGTCAGAGGATGTCGTCCGGCTCATTTCGCAGAAGAAAGGCGAGCCCGAATGGTTGTTACGTTTCCGTCTCGATGCCTTCCGTTATTGGTCCACCCTGGAGCCTCCCACATGGGGCCACCTCCAGATGCCCGCAATTGATTTTCAGGACATCTCCTATTATGCCGACCCCACCCGCAACCGTCCGTCGGCCGAGGGAAAGGCCGCCGAGATCGACCCTGAACTGATGAAGACGTTCGACAAGCTGGGCATCCCTCTCGAGGAACGGATGGCGCTGAGCGGCACTGCCGTCGATGCGGTGATGGATTCGGTAAGCGTGAAGACCACCTTTCGCGAGAAACTCCGCGAGAAGGGCATCGTCTTCTGCTCCATCAGCGAGGCTGTGCGCGAACACCCCGACCTCGTCCGTCAGTATCTGGGTTCCGTCGTGCCCTATCGCGACAACTTCTATGCAGCCCTGAACAGCGCTGTGTTCAGCGACGGCTCGTTCGTCTATATCCCGCGCGACGTCCGCTGTCCGATGGAACTCTCCACTTATTTTCGCATCAACGCGCGCGGCACCGGCCAGTTTGAGCGTACACTCATCGTCTGTGACGATCGCGCCTACGTCAGCTACCTCGAGGGCTGCACCGCCCCCATGCGCGACGAGAACCAGCTCCATGCCGCCATCGTCGAGATTGTCGTGGGGGAGGATGCCGAGGTCAAGTACTCGACTGTCCAGAACTGGTATCCCGGCGACAGCGAGGGAAGGGGCGGAGTGCTCAACCTCGTCACGAAGCGCGGTCACCTGCGCGGGGCCCGTAGCCGCCTGTCATGGACGCAGGTCGAGACGGGCAGCGCCATTACGTGGAAATACCCTAGCTGCATCCTCTCCGGCGACGACAGTCAGGCCGAATTCTACAGCGTGGCCGTCACCAATCACCATCAGCAGGCCGACACCGGCACCAAGATGATTCATCTGGGACGCCGGACGCACAGCACCATCATCTCGAAGGGCATCAGCGCCGGGCGCAGTCAGAACTCCTACCGTGGACTGGTGCGAGTGGGTAGCCACGCCGAGGGTGCCCGCAACTACAGCTCTTGCGACTCGCTTCTGCTGGGCGATAAGTGTGGTGCACACACTTTCCCCTACATGGATGTCCAAAACGAAACGGCTGTGGTCGAGCATGAGGCCACGACAAGCAAGATCAGCGAGGACCAGCTCTTCTACTGCAACCAGCGAGGCATCTCTACTGAGGATGCCGTTGGCCTCATCGTGAACGGCTATGCCAAGGATGTACTCAACAAACTGCCCATGGAATTTGCTGTCGAGGCCCAGAAGCTCCTTGGCGTCAGCCTCGAAGGCAGCGTAGGGTAGTGGCCGGAAGCCGTGCAGTCCAAGTTTGCCACTTTATCTGTATGCCGCACATTGGCTTGATTAATGCAACAGCAAGTAGGAGGCGATGCAACAGCAAGTAGGAGGCGATACAACAGCAAGTAGGAGACGATACAACAGCAAGTAGATTCTTATTGGGTGCATTCGTCCGATCCATTTGCCATTCTACTCGCTTATTCGTATCATTGACCTGCGGTCGAAAATACTTCCGCTCGACAGTCGCAAGTAAAAAACTTTCCTCTTTTCCTTGCTACTGTACTCGCTTATTCGTATCTTTGACCTGCGGTCGAAGATACTTATGCTCGAGAATGTCATAATGAAATTTAGCATTTCATTTGCCATTCTGCTCGCTTATTCGTATCTTTGCACATAGAATGACTGATAATTGTGCATAACCTACTATGAAAAAGCAAGTTCTTCTGTTCTCCGTCCTCCTCTCTTTGTGGGGGCGCAGCGCTTCCATGCAGGCCAAGCAATACGATGTGGCCGCCTATCTCTATCCTGCCTATGTGGCCGATGATCCGCGCCTAAGGCCCTTCTGGCCTATGGGATTCGGCGAATGGGAAACCGTAATGACCATGCAGCAGCGCAACCCCGGACACTACTGGAACCGCTCGCCGCTATGGGGCTACATTAACGAGGCTGACCCGGCCGTGATGGAGATGGAGATTGACCAGGCAACGCGGCATGGCATCAACGTCTTCATATTCGATTGGTACTGGTTCGACGGGCGTCCGTTCATGGAGACTACGCTGACGAACGGCTTCCTGAAGGCCAAGAACCGAGACAAGATGAAGTTCTACTTGATGTGGGCCAATCACGATGTGGTCAATACGTGGGATACGCGTATTTCCAGGCTACCCGAGCAGAACGTCATCTGGCGCGGCGGGGTTGACAGGCAGGAGTTCGAGAAGGTGTGCAAGCGAAACATAGAACTCTTTTTCAGCCAGCCCGAATACTACAAGATAGACGGCAAGCCGGTCTTCATGATATATGACGTGAAGAACTTCATCGACGG
>JAILBW010000161.1 GCA_024680695.1 Bacteroidaceae bacterium | reverse complement strand
ATAGAGACGGTCGCCCACGATGGGGTTGCCGAGCCCGCGGGCATGGGCACAGTGGACGCGCAGCTGGTGAGTGCGACCTGTGAGCGGATGCAGTTCTACCAGTGCGTGGCCCTCCTGTTCGCCTATCACTCGATAGCGGGTTACGGCCCGCCGTCCGTGCAAGTCGTCCAACATCTGTCGCGGACGGTCTTCCACGTCGGGACGCAGGGGCAGGCAGATTTCTCCTTCCGTTCCCAATGGCATCGGGCGTTCCAGCAGGGCGATGTAGGTCTTCGCCACCTGTCGATGCAGGAAGAGCGACTGCAGCGTGTGGTAGCGTTCCTCGCTGAGGGCTACGACCATGAGTCCGCTCGTATCCATGTCCAGTCGGTGGACAATCATCGGGCCGGAAGCATTGGGGTAGCGTGACCGCAGCACCGACTCGACCGATGGGCGCCCATCTTTCCCCGGCACGGAAAGCATGCCTGCAGGTTTGCTCACCACGACCATCGATGCGTCTTCGTAGATGATGCGCAGGTTCTCGGCATTTTGTGTGTAGGTTGCCTGAAGCGGGTCGTCGTCGACAAGGAGCCCTTGGAGCATGTAGCGGAGAATCGGACGACACTTGCTGTCGCAGGCCAGATAGAAATTTCCCGCCGTTCGCACCACGCCGACTGGCGAAGCGCCCACCCAAAATTCGGCCATGCAGAGCGGACGCAGGTGGTTGAGGAAGGCATACTGCAGGAGCTTTGGCGCACAGCACTCTCCGGCTCCCGAAGGCGGCACGTCGGGTTGAAAAATTTCCGACAATGTGCGGCGCTCGCCGCATCCGTTAAGCACAGCGTACTGACGGAAGAGCCATTGCTGCAGGGCTTGGCTCCGCGTCTGCCGCTCAAGCTGCAATTGTTCCAGTTGCCGACGTATCGGTGCGGCTTCCCTTTCGGCTTCGAGCGCCAGTTGTCGGCGTCGCACCACGGCGCGGTGCAGCTCGGCCTTCAGGAACTGGCTCTCGCGGACGAAGCTGGCTTCGCGCGCAATAAGTTCGTCGGGGGAGAGCGTCCGGCGCAGTGTGTCGCGTTGCCACTTGGCTTCCTGCATCCGAAAGCGGGCTGCATCTACGTCCTTGTCGGCCTGAAGGACTTCGGGCGTGGGGCCGAGCATCGACTGCAGCTGCCGGATGCGCTGTGTGATGTCGGAAATCTCGCGCTCCTCGGCCTGGAAGTATGAATCGGGCTGCATCAGGTCGTATATGGGAGGTACGAAGTAGGGGTGCTGCGTCTTTCCCTGCAGTGTGCCGGAGAAGGCGGCAAGGAATCCGCGCCCGTTGTCCGTCCCGACGACCAGTACGCCGAGCATCTTCCCTGCCTCCAGTTCCTGCTGCCACTGCGGCTGCTGGGCAATGTAGGCTTTCACTTCTTCGGCCGCAGCGACGCACAGCGGATGGGGCGCATAGCCGAAGGGGCATGTGAAGCGCTCGGGCGAGGGCAGTCCGCTGGTGTGCAGGGGGAGTGGGTGGATGCTCATAGGTAGAGGATGGACTCGTTGCCCATGTTGAAGAGCAAGTCGACGATACTTAGGTCGGGAAGGAATCCGTGACGCGAGGCAAACATCTGATAATAAGGGCGCGCCGAAGTGGGGTCCGGCTGCCAGTCGGGCGAGGCGGAATAGGCTGTGGTGCGCTCGGTCGTTACCTCTACTTCGAGCAGGCGACAGATGAGCTGCATCAGTTCCTCATTGTAGTCGGCCAGAAAGGTCCAACGACGGGAGTAGAAGGGAGCGAAGTCGTCGGCATAGAATTCAAAGAAGGGCGACTGCCGATAGCTGCTCACGAGCGCCTGCCAGTGCTGGTGGCGCCAGTTCCCGTGGTCGCTGATTCGAACGTCGCGCATCATTTGCTTTCCTTCGGCCTTCTCCACGGGGACCGTCAGTGCGAGTGGTCCCGAGGGACTGTCTATCCAGCAGCGGTTGCGCAGCGTCTGCTTAGCATAATGGTCGCAGACCTCGATGCGGACCTCGGCCGAGTGCAGGAGTTGGCGGTAATACGCTACGGGGGCAAGGTAGTAGGACGGGAGCACCATGTCATTTTATCTCGTGGAACCTACGGGTCGGAATGTGCGAGCCCGGCGCCAGGCTTTCCACCACGGGCGGGAAGGGTCGAACGAATAGACGATGGAGACAGCTTTTCCCACGACATGCTCCATCGGCACAAGGCCGAGCGAGCGGCTGTCGTTGAGGTTCGCCTCGTTGCCCGAGATGAGCCAGAAGTAGTCGCGGTCGGAACGGAAGATTTCCTCCTCACCAAGTTGCTCGAAGGCTGGCAGAGCGTCTTGCGCGACAAAGCGGGATGCGGTGAGCGCATAGAGTGGGCGGTTCCAGGGGGTGATGTGAACGCGGGTGCCCCGAGCGGGCACTACGATGGGCCAGATGCAGCCCAGCCCATAATGGCGAGTAGCGCTGATGTGCCCTCTGGGTCCCATCCAGATGGTGTCGCCCGGGCAGGCAAGTATGCAACCGATGCACAGGCTGCTTGTGTCGGGCAATGCGCCGCCTTCGATTGCGGGAGAGTTGAACACCATCCAGTCGCCACGTTTCGGCATCCGGGTGGCATAGCGACGATATCCGCCCCACCGGCTGCAGGGGCGTCGCAATCCGTAGCTCCACAGATTCACCAGCACTCGGTCGCCCCGAACAAGGGTGGGTGCCTCGCCATCGTGGGGAATCGTCAGCATGCGGCAGACGCTCACTCGCACAAGCAACGTCACGGCGAGCAGCACCAGCAGGCACAAGATAAAACGCTTCCCCTTCATCCCTAATCTCTATTCCTATTTAATATTGTCCACCAAGCGGAAGAGTCTGCGCCAGCGAATGTGCCCGTCGAACCATCCGCGATCCTTGTCGGTGCTGAGCCAGATGATGATGGGCTTGCCGACGATGTGGTCCTCGGGCACGAAGCCCCAGTAGCGGCTGTCGGCACTGTTGTGGCGATTGTCGCCCTGCATCCAGTAGTAGTCCATGCGGAAGGTGTAGCTATTCGTCTCCTCGCCGTTGATGATGATTCGGCCTTCGGGAGTCACCTCCAGACTGTTGCCTTCATAAACGCGGATAGGACGTTCGTAGATGGGCAGGTTGTCCAGTGTGAGAGTGATGCTCTCGCCCTTCTTGGGAATCCAGATGGGGCCGTAGTTGTCGCAAGTCCATCCCGTGAAGCCGTCGAGCGGATATAGGCTTTCCGTATCCTCGTTTTCGTAGAGTGTGATGCGGCCCACGAGGTCGGCTCGGGTTTCCAGTTTCTCCTTCGCCTCGCGAGTGAGGGGGACGATGCCGCTATGGTAGAGGCTTTGCAGGTCTTCGTTGCTGATACCCAGTTCGCGGGCAAGCTCGTCGGGGATGTAGCTGGTGAGCAAATCTACGCGATAGTTATATTGAACGTTCTTCGCATCGGGATTCTCCACCCCGTCCAAATAAATCACTCGGTCCTTTATCTGCAACGTCTGTCCGGGCAGGCCTACACAGCGCTTCACGTAGTTCTCCCTGCGATCGACAGGCCGGTGGTCTATCTTTCCGAATTCTGCGGGAGAGAGTTCCATGTAGCGACGCCCCAGCGTGTAGTACTTCTTGAAGAGGTTGCGCCGGACGAGGGCCGAGAGAGTGTCCATCTCGGGTAGCGAGCCGGTCTCCTGGTGATAGAGTTGCTTCCCGATGCCGTAGCAAAGGGCGTAGTAGTCAGTCTGATAGGCTGGATTGCTGGCTATCGTGTCGCCGGCCGGATAGTTGAACACCACGATGTCGTTCAGCTCGACGGGCTTGGGAGTCACTCGCTTGTATTTCCACTGGGGCCATTCGATGTAGCTCTTCCCTCCCCAGGGCAGGGTGTGCTGGCACAGCGGCATGTGGAGCGGAGTCTGGGGCACTCGCGGGCCGTAGCTCATCTTGCTCACGTAGAGATAGTCGCCTACGAGCAGGCTCTTCTCCAGCGAACTGGATGGAATCGTGTAGTTCTGGAAAAAATAGATGTTCACAAAGTAAACGGCAACGAGTGCGAAGACGATGGCATCCACCCAGCTCATTACGGTGCGCACCACAGGATTCTCGGCCTCCTTCCACCAAGTCCAGGGAATGCGTCGGGTGACGTAGGCGTCGAAAAGGAATGGGGCGACGATGATTCCCCACCAACTGCGAATCCAGATGAGGAAAGCGATGAGCAGCACGACGGCTATTATACCTTTCAGCCAGTCTTTGGCGGTCGGTTGGTATCTCTTCTTTTTCATGTAATTCTGTGAGTTATTTTAGGTGTGTTCTAATAATTGTCAAATCCAGTGGGCATTATCTTCGTCTGTTCTTACCTCTAAGAGCAGTTCAAAGCTAAATTTTAGGACCCACCTTTAGTCAGAAATCAAACAGATCGTTCATGGTGAGGAATCCCGAGTGAGTGGCAGTGTACTCTGCGGCAAGTACGGCGCCGAGGGCAAATCCGCGGCGGTTGTGGGCATCGTGTGTGATGGTGATGCAGTCTGCATCGCTGTTCCACGATATGCGATGTATGCCGGGCACTTCGCCTCTTCTCACGCAATCCAGTCGCAGGTGGTTGGCTGCAGTCTGGGTCGTCCCCTCGGTCGAGCCGTCGGGATTCGTGAGCAGCCCCGTTTCCCAGCCTTCGATGCGTTCCACCTCCCTCACCAGCTCGTCGGCCAGCGTGATGGCTGTCCCGCTGGGATGATCGAGTTTGTGGATGTGGTGCACTTCCTCAAGCGATGGAGTGTATGCCTCGAATCGGTTCATGATGCGGGCCAAGTATCGGTTCAAGGCGCGGAAGATGGTGACGCCCAGACTGAAGTTGCTGCTCCAGAAGAGCGTCTGTCCTTCTTCGTCGCAAAGGCGCTTCATCTCCTCGCCGTGTTCGCCCATCCAGCCAGTGCTGCCGCTCACCACCTTGACGTGTTGCTCAAAGGCCTTCAGGCAGTTGCCGTAAGCCACATGGGGCGCGGTGAATTCAATGGCGACATCGGACGAGCGAAATGCGTCGCTGTCGAAATCCTGCGGATTGTCTATGTCGATGATGCTCGTCACTTTATGTCCGCGTTCCTGGGCTATTTCCTCTATCAGACGGCCCATCTTGCCGTAGCCTATCAATGCAAATTTCATTGCTTAGTTTAATTTTTCCGCTGCAAAAGTAATGCTTTTCGCGCAGAATTCAGTACATTTGCTCCTAAATAACGTTAAACGAGCCCAAAAAGGATGGAAAGGCTGCTCCACTATATATGGAAACACAAGATTCTGCCGCTGAAATCTTTGCTCACGACAGACGGACAGCCCGTTGAAGTTATCGACCCAGGCATGCACAATCATGACCAAGGACCCGACTTCTTCAACGCCAAGGTGCGCGTAGGGGAGACGCTGTGGGCCGGCAATGTGGAGATCCACCTGAAGTCGAGCGACTGGTATCGTCATGGCCATCACACAGATACGGCTTACGACAACACCATCCTCCATGTCGTGGGAGTGGCCGATGGCGAAGTGGAGACGGCGAGCGGGAAACACTTGCCGCAGGTGCAGATCGAGGTGCCGGCCTCTCTGATGCTTCACTATCAGGAACTTTGTCGCACCGACGACTATCCCCGCTGCCATCGGATGATTCCCCATCTCGACCCCCTCAAGGCGCACAGCTGGATGGATGCCTTATTGGCCGAGCGGCTCGAGGAGCGCAGCCGCAGCGTGCTGGAGCGTCTGGCAGCCTTCAATGGCGACTGGGAGCAGGCCACCTTCATCACGCTGTGCCGCAACTTCGGCTTCGGACTCAATGGCGACGCATTCGAGCGCTGGGCACGAAAGATTCCGCTGCCGGCTGTAGGGAAACATCGGGACAGCCTGTTCCAGGTCGAGGCCTTTTTCCTCGGTATGGCCGGACTGATTGACGAGGTCGAGTCGATGCGAGGCGAAAAGGAGACGGCCAGCCTTGCACAGGAATTTGCCTTCCTGCACCACAAGTTCCAGCTGGATGCCCCGATGCAGAAATCCGATTGGAAGTACCTGCGCACCCGCCCGGGCAACTTCCCCCATGTCCGTCTCCTGCAGATTGCCCGTCTCTATCACGACGGCACGGTGCAGCTGAGCCGTCTGCTCGAGGCGGCGGAGATAGCCTCGCTGAGAGACTTGCTGCGCGTTGACGGAATGACTGATGCAAGCCGTAACCTCCTAATCATCAACACCGTCGTACCTATCCTCTACGCCTATGGTGCCAGCCATCGCGAGGAGCGCTACATGGAGCGGGCCGTCTCGTTCCTGGAACAATTGCCTCTCGAGACGAACTATATCATCCGCCAGTGGAAGGCATGCGGCCTGACGGTGGACAGTGCGGCCGACAGTCAGGCTCTCATCCAGCTGAAGCGCAAATACTGCGACCGCCTGGACTGCCTGCGTTGCCGCTTCGGCTATGAGTATCTGCGCAGCAAATAGTCTCAGCCGGACAACGCCCGCTGGATTTGATTGGAACACACCTATATATAACAATGTACACACGAGAAAGAATCGCTGACTCATGAAATATGTTTATGAACTGAAGTTTAAGGTGCGCGACTACGAGTGCGACCTGGAGGGCATCGTAAACAATGCCAACTACCAGCACTACATGGAGCATACTCGCCACGAGTTCTTGCTCACCACAGGCCTCAGCTTTGCCGAGATGAATGCGCAGGGCATCGTCCCCGTAGTGGCTCGCATCACGATTTCCTACAAGCTGCCCCTTCGCAGCCGCGACGAATTCGTTTGCCGGCTCGCAGTGCGCAAGGAAGGCGTACGCTACGTCTTCTATCAGGACATTCTCCGCCTGCCCGACATGAAACTTGTGGCTCGCGGAAAGGTGGACACAGTGTGCCTCGTCGACGGACGCTTGCAGGAATGCACAGCGCTGGAGGCAATGCTCGAACCCTATTTCGACAAAGAGGAGGAATAGACTGATGACGGAACACGAGACCCTCTGTACGATGGCACTTTCGCGAGTGCCGGGCATCAACCTCTCCGGTTTTCGCTACCTGCTGGAGCAAACTGGCAGCGCAGCCGCCGTCTATGAGCATCGCAACCACATACGCGATGTAGTTCCAGACCTCAACCCACGCTCCGTCGAAGGGTTGGCAGTGATGGATTCGCTGATGAGTCGCGCCGAGGAGGAACTCCGATTTGCCCAGCGCAGCCACATTCGCTGTCTGGGACTCAACGATGACGACTATCCTGCCCGCCTGCGCGAGTGCCCCGATGCCCCGATTCTCCTGTACTATCTTGGCACAGCCGACCTGAACGCCTGCCGAGTGGTGAGCATGGTGGGGACGCGGCGGATCACCCCCTACGGCCGCGATCTCTGTGCCCGATTTGTCGCCGACCTCCGCACTTTGTCTCCTGATACGCTCGTCGTGAGCGGTTTGGCCTACGGAGTGGATATCCATTGCCATCGTGCGGCAATGTCCCATGGGTTGCCCACCGTCGGTGTCTTGGCCCACGGACTCGACCAGATATATCCGCGGATGCATCGGCCCGATGCCGAGAGGATGCTCGAGTGTGGCGGACTGCTCACGGAGTTCATGAGCCGCACGAATGCAGACAAGAAAAACTTCGTGCAGCGCAATCGCATCGTGGCCGGAATGTGCGATGCGGTCGTCGTCGTGGAAAGTGCACGAAAGGGAGGCTCGCTCATCACAGCCGAGATAGCCGATGCCTACCATCGCGACGTGTTTGCCTTTCCTGGCCGGGTGGGCGACCTCTATTCCGAGGGCTGCAACGAACTCCTCCGCCGCAACCGCGCTTCGATGCTGACCAGTGCCGAGGACTTTCTCCAGACGATGGGATGGGCGACCGACGATGCGCGCCGTCAGCAGCTCAGGGATGGCATTCAGCAGGACCTCTTCCCGCAGCTGAGCGCCGAGGAACAAACGATCGTCGAAGCCTTGCGCGACAGCGACGGCCTCCAGGTAAACATGCTTTCCACCCGCACCGGCATCCCCATCGGCTCACTGACCAGTCTGCTGTTCGGACTGGAGATGAAAGGCGTGGTCCGGACGCTGTGTGGAGGAGTGTACAGGCTGACCGTTTAGTCCCCGCATTCGGGCTGCCTTCGCCCGTTTCCGCTGCTTTGCAGCAGGAAATCTGTCGGGAGAATACAAAAAAAAGCGGGAATTCTTTGCAGCTATACATAATTGCACTATATTTGCACCCCGAAAAAAGCTTAGCACGGGTTTGCACACGACATGGAAGCAAAAGATTCAATAGTAAAGATAATAAAATCGCTTGCCGAGATGGAGACGCCGGCGGTACGTCAGACGCTCATCGATTTCCTTGTGGGGAAGGAGACGCGCGAGATTACCGAGTCCGGCTACGATGAGAAAGAACATTTCGGCAGTGGCGAGTCACACGATGAGGATTATTGGGCGATGGTCATCGACGCTGCCTTTGAGCGCGGATTGCTCAAGGTACACAGTACGAAGAAGAACGACCTGATGCCCACTGCAGCGGGACGGAAATTTGCCCAATCGCCCAAGCCTTTCGTCATCGACGACGAGGGAGAGCCAGGAGTGATGCCTCAGGACAAGGGCCTCGACGAGATAGTCAAGAACGCACTCGACGTGAAAATACCAACCGGAAAGATCGCTTCGCCGCGCACCAAGCAGCAGATTAACCTGATCCACGCCATCGACCGCAAGATCGCACTCGACGACTTTGCCGAGGGCGAGAGTCTGGGATTCGACGAGCTTTTGGACGAACTGGAAGGACTCGTCCAGCAGGGGCGCCGCCTCGACATCACCTACTTCACCAACGAAGTCATGGGCGACGACTGCGTCAGCGAACTCGTAGACTACTTCACGACCGCTCATACCGACAATCTCGATCAGGCCATGCAGGAATACGGCGATGTCTACAAACCCGAGGAGATACGCCTAGCTCGCATCGTCTATCGCGTCGGAAAGTTGAAGGGGACCATGTAGTCCTGCATAGTCCATAGTCCTTCTCCCTTTCTCACCCTGCGATGAATGGGCGAGGCAAAGAGGCGGAACCGAGAGGCGGCGGCGCTGGGGGAACTCTTTTATCCGAAAATCCATAATCATTCAATACCTCATAATCTCATGATGGATATCTTGAAATTCAACCCTATCTTCAAGCCCACGCTGTGGGGTTCCGAGACATGGGTCGTCTCGGCAGTCAAGGATTCCGAATCCGTAGTTCTCAATGGCGAAGACAAGGGACTCACCCTTCCCGAGGTCGTACAGCGCTATGGTGCCGACTTTCTGGGCAAGGGCAACGCCGCACGCTTCGGTGCCGACTTCCCGCTGCTCATCAAGTTCATCGATGCCCGGCAGGACCTCTCGATTCAGGTTCACCCCGACGATGCCCTCAGCGCCCGGCGGCACGGCAAGATGGGCAAGAACGAGATGTGGTATGTCATCGATGCCGACCGTGGCAGCCAGCTCATTGCCGGATTCCGTCGTCGGGTGGCACTCGAGGACTATGCCCGCAAGGTGGCCGACGGCAGCATCGAGGACGACCTTTGCCGAGTGCCGGTGGCCCCTGGCGACTGCTTCTACATTCCCGCCGGCCGAGTCCACGGCATTGGTGCCGGCATGCTCATCGCCGAGATACAGCAGACGAGCGACGTCACCTATCGCATTTACGACTACCTGCGCCGCGACCGCGACGGCAACCAGCGCGAACTCCATACAGAACTTGCCCTCGAGGCCATCAATTTCGACGACATCACCGACGACCCCAAGGTGCACTACACCGAGTCGCGCGACGCAGTAGTCTCGCTCGTCTCCACCCCATACTTCGTGACCTCCGAACTCAAGCTTACGCACACCCTACAGCGCGACTACGGTACGACCGACTCGTTCCACGTCTATATGTGCATCGGCGGTGCATGCTGCTTCCTTTCGCCCGAGGGGCAAGGCGTCTTCCTGCACGACGGCGAGGCCCTTGTCGTACCCGCCTGCATCAAGTCCGTTGCCATCATCCCCGATGTCACTGTCAAGCTCCTCGAGAGTCACGTAGAAAGTGCATAGTACGAGGTGAAAAGTGCAAAAAAGTGAAGCAAAAGTTGGAGGATACGGAAAAAGTCCGTACCTTTGCAGCCGCTAACGATAAATCCGTTAGCCCCTTTGGCCGACTCGCTAGCTCAGTTGGTAGAGCATCGCACTTTTAATGCGGGGGTCTCGGGTTCGAGCCCCGAGCGGGTTACGAGACAGGCTCACATAGCAGCTGCTTCCCCCCGAAGCAGCTGCTTGTGTAAAAAAAACTCAAAACCTCATAACCTCAAAACCTCACAACCTCACAACCTCATAACCTCACAACCTCATAACCTCACAACCTCATAACCTCACAACCTCATAACCTCACAACCTCAACTGACCATTCTTGGACAAGCCAAGCGGCAAAGCCGAGCGGACCATTAGCGCTGGCGGCGAACTTATAAACTAAAAAACTCAAAAACTGAGAAACTCAAAACCGCATAACCTCAGAACCTCATAACCTCAAAACCCCTTGACCACCCGAACATTTGTCACCCTACTCGCTTGCGCGATGCTGCCTGCGCTGTTCCACGCACAGGAAAATGCAGAGGAAAAGCCCCTGATCACACTTGCTTGCATCTCCGACATCCACACGGAGCGCTCCCTCATTACGGACATCAACAATATCGGCCTGCGCGGCTCGTTCGCACAGACCCTCTCGCGCATCCGGGACGAAGAGAACATCGACGTACTGCTCCTCGGGGGCGACTGCACGAGCGATGCCACCATCCCGCAGGCAAACTGGGAACAGGTGCGTCGACTCATCGCAGGTTACAGCCGCAGCGCATTCCGCGACGAAAGCCGCACACCGGTGCTCTACGTGACCGGAAACCACGACTACGAAGTCGCCAACTGGCACGATCTGCCCAAGCCATACAACGCAGGCGACTATTACACCTATCCCATGCGGGACGACATAGGCCCCCTCTCTGCCGACGACGCCTTCTACGAAGAAGCCGACAACGCCGACATGGGCTCCATGTCGCTCCTCGCAGCCTATCATTATGTAATCCATGGGTTCGACTTCGTGATCCTGAACTGCGGCAAGCACCAGTTCCGCGACGCAGGCTACTACGAGTACTCCCTGGAGTCCGTCCAATGGGTGGCCGACAAACTGGCGCAGATATACGCCGGCGACCCCGCGAAGACAGTCTTCTTCGCCCTCCACATCCCCTTCGGCGATTCAAACAGCATCCGTTCGGCCAGCAAGGGCATTGTCCCCTCGGCAGGCGAGAAACTGCTGAAAAGCACATTGGCCCGATACCCCAACCTCATCATGCTCTACGGACACGATCATGGCGAGGACAAGGCCTACACCCGCGTGAAGACCTCACAGCGAGTGACCCGCTACGACCGCAACGGCGCAGTAATCGCCACCTACGACTCAACCCATGTGGACGGCGCCCTGCCCTCGGGCTACGAACCCGAGTCGGCCGACGTTTCCCCGGCCGAGCCAGCCCATACATGGCACGTCTTCGACGAATCCGCCTCGCTCTACCTGGGCTTCAACAGCCAGAACATCTCAGCCGTCGCCCAGGCCGCCGAAGTGACGTTCGAGCTCAAGAACGCCTCCACCTGCGAGTTCGCTGTACGAGTGGCCGGTTCCGGCTCTGGTGCCAACGGCAACTACCTCTACTCCGGCACCTCGGGACGCTTCTCGGCCAACAGTAGCTATTGCCCCACCTATCTCTACCGCGTTGCCCAGATCGATGCCTCCGGCGTCAAGGCAGAGCTTACGAACACTGTCACCGACGGCGAACGCTATCTGATTGTTACCCAGAACCACAACAATACGAGCCAGTACTATGCCCTCACGAGCGAAGTCTATGGCGGAAACCGCCTTGTCGGACTGTCCGTCACGCTCAGCGGACGCCAGCTCACGCTCGGCCCCGACTATGCCAAAGCCGTATGGACCATTCGGGACAGCAGTCCCACCCCCGCCGAGCCAAGCTTCTTCTCGGCCTTCATGGGTTCGATGCGCTACTATTACAACACCATCGACCCCGGCGACATGCCCGTCGAGACGCCCAACATCGTCCAGGCACTCATGGTTTACGTCTATCGCGACCGTGTGGAGCTCCACATGAAGAACTACAACAAGTCAGGCACCATCAACGGCATCACCGTGAACAAGTATCTCTATCCCTACATCTCGTATCGTGGAGTCCGAGATCCCTCGGCTGCCGTCCACAGCGTCTATCTGGAGGACTACTATGCCGAACCCCTTCGCTGCTACGACCTCGTCGGCCGGCCTGTCCCCTCCCCCCGTCATGGCTGTTACATCGTGAAAGGCAAGAAGGTGATGGTCCGGTAACGGTCAGCGAATCCATCTGGTCCGTAAAGCGTCTGGCTGTCCGGAATATTTTGCGCGCTACATACATACATCGCATTCCTGCTTCAGACACTTGCGCAGACAAGTGTTTCTGCTTGCTGCCGCGGGAGCCCCTGCTTGCTGCCGCATCGGCTCCTGCTTGCTGTCGTAACCGTCTCTGCTTGCGCAAGAAGAATCCTTTTCTTGCCTTGACAAATTGCCTTGTTTGCACAAGTTTTTGCCGAAAAATCGGGCCTTTTTTGACGAAAATTTTTTTGAAAATGGCCAAACAGCCTACATGCCTACATAAAATTCTCGTAAATTTCTGTATTACAAAAACTTGCAAAATTTCAAGCCTACATAAAGCCTACATAAAGCCTACATAGTGCCTACATACTTCATACATAAATGGGGAGGGAGTCCGAATGTAGGCACTATGTAGGCTTTATGTAGGCTTTATGTAGGCTTTATGTAGGCTTTATGTAGGCTCGGATTCGCCGCAATCCCTTTGTCAATGCGGGTTTCAAGAGATTTTATGTAGGCATGTAGGCTTCTGCCGAAAAATTTGCGTAATTCAAAAAGTTTTTGTACCTTTGCAACAGAAAAACATAAATCATTCATCTCAAAAAAAATCAGAATACTATGAAAGTTACGTTACTGAAAAAGAGCAACAAAAAAGAAGTGATCAACCGAGTGGAACTGAGCGATTTGGTCGCTGCCATCAAGAACGGACGGATAGAGGAAGCCGTGAAGCGCACCAGAGAGTTTTACCACCTAATGAATCCCCACCGACAGCCCGACGGACAGATATCTACCATCTGGAAAGGTGGCATCGTGCTGCCACGAATCTGCTTTGCGGCCGACTATATGCACCGCGAGGGACAGCTGCGGATGATGGCATACTCGGGGCTCGCGGTGCTGGAGATCAACGACCTGCCGACCTACGAGAAGGCTGTGGAAATCCGGGAGGCGGTCAAGAAACTGCCCGAGACGATGCTGTGCTTCCTCGGAGGTTCCGGCAAGAGCGTGAAAATCGTCTGCAGGGGCGAACTGTACGGAGGCGGCCTGCCAGAGAAGGAGAGTGACATCCTTCAGTTCCACCTAAACCTCTATAACACAGCCCGCAATGTCTATCAGAACCAGTTGGGCATCGACATCGAGTTCCTGGAGCCGCGACTGGACAGGACGGTATATATGAGTGCCGACCCCGAAACGGGCTACAACGAGCAGGCACGCCCGTTCTATGCCGATACGGAGCGTCACGATGTGCCTCAACCAGTGGAGATTAGCCGCAAGGAAAGCCATCTGATGCCTGGACGCACTATTACGCGCACCTACCATCTGAACTGGATGTTCATCGTGGAGTCGGTGCTGGGACGTTATTTCGAGCTGCCCGACGAGGACCGTGAAGCGGCGCTGCTGATGCAGATTGCCTCGATGTGCCTCGACCAGGGCATCCCCAAGGCGCACGCTCTGGGACTGGCGATGCAGCATCCTGTGCTGAATCGCGACAAGTTGCTCGTGGAGAAGGTGTTCCAGGTCATCTATAGTGTGGCCGAGCAGGAGGAATGGCGCAAGAAGCACAAAATTCGTCCGCTGAAAAGTGTGCCGGAAGACACCATCCAGGCAATGAAGACAGAGATATTCCTCAATTCGTACTACGATATGCGAAAGAACTTGCTGACAGGCGTAGCCGAATACCGCGAGAAATTCTCTGATGACCAGCGCTTCAAGCCCCTGACGATGGAGGTACGTAATGATATGACGCTGAGAGCCACAGAGTTGGGACTGAAGTCGTGGGATCGCGATGTGAACCGCTTCATTGACTCCACATGTATCGAGCTGTACGACCCTGTGAACACTTGGCTCGACAAGCTGCCGAAGTGGAACGGGCACGACCATATTGCCGACCTCGCAAAACGAGTGCCCACCTCGCAGCCGCATTGGGAAAAATATCTCAGATACTGGCTCGTGGGAATGGTGGCACAGTGGCGCGAGAGCGACAAACAGCTGACCGGCAATGCCTTGACGCCGCTCCTCATAGGCCGTC
>JAILBW010000083.1 GCA_024680695.1 Bacteroidaceae bacterium | reverse complement strand
GTGGCCGCCACTTCTCGGCCGAGATCGCCGGTCATGAACTCTCCGTAGCCTTTGGGGACAGCCGGTCGGACATCGGACACAGCGTGACGCTCACGGTGACGGCAGGTGACATCTTCTACACTTTTCGTTTTGCGCAGGCAGCGCCCGCGGGAACGGAAGTTAAACAGGATAATAATCACAAATTAGTAACGAAATAATCTATGACTCTGATCAAATCAATCTCAGGCATCCGCGGCACTATCGGCGGACGCGCGGGTGACACACTTAACCCGCTGGACATCGTGAAATTCACTTCGGCCTACGCCACACTGATTCGCCGCACGACGAAGAACGACAGCAATAAAATCGTGGTGGGCCGCGACGCACGCATCTCGGGCGAGATGGTGAAGAACGTCGTGTGCGGCACGCTCATGGGCATGGGCTTCGATGTGGTAAACATCGGCCTGGCCTCGACGCCGACCACCGAGGTGGCCGTCACGATGGAGGGCGCTGCCGGCGGCATCATCATCACCGCCAGCCACAATCCCCGCCAGTGGAACGCCCTGAAACTGCTCAACGAGAAGGGTGAGTTCCTGAACGCCAAGGAGGGCAACGAAGTGCTACGTATCGCCGAAGCCGAGGACTTCGAGTATGCTGACGTCGATAACCTGGGCTCCTATCGGGAGGATGATACCTACGACCAGCGCCACATCGACCTCGTGCTGGGGCTCCAGCTCGTGGATGTCGAAGCCATCCGGAAGGCCAACTTCCGTGTAGCCTTCGACTCGGTGAACAGCGTGGGTGGCATCATCCTGCCCAAGTTGCTGAAGCAGCTGGGTGTCGAGCATGTCACTGGCCTCTACACCGAGCCGACGGGTGACTTCCAGCACAACCCCGAGCCGCTCGAGAAGAACCTCTCGGACATCAAGGCCCTGATGCAGCAGGGCGGACAGGACATTGCCTTCGTGGTCGATCCCGACGTGGACCGTCTGGCACTCTTCTGCGAGGACGGCACGATGTACGGCGAGGAATATACGTTGGTCACCGTGGCCGACTACATCCTGCAGCACACTCCGGGCAATACGGTCAGCAACCTCTCCTCGACCCGCGCCCTGCGAGACGTAACCCGGAAGTACGGCTGTGAGTACAATGCCGCTGCCGTGGGTGAAGTGAATGTGGTGACGAAGATGAAGGAGACGGGCGCCGTCATCGGCGGCGAGGGCAACGGTGGTGTGATCTATCCGGCAGCCCACTACGGCCGCGACGCATTGGTGGGCATCGCCCTCATCCTGACGTATCTGGCCAAGCGTGGCATGAAGACCAGCGAGCTGCGAGCCACCTATCCTCCCTATTTCATCGCCAAGAATCGCATCGACCTGACGCCCGACACCGACGTCGATGCCATCCTCGCCAAGGTGAAGGAACTCTACGCCAGCGAAGAAGTGAACGACATCGACGGCGTGAAGATCGACTTCCCCGACCGTTGGGTCCACCTGCGCAAGTCGAACACCGAACCCATCATCCGCGTCTATAGCGAAGCCAGCACGATGGAGGCTGCCGACGAACTGGGCAAGAAGATCATGGATGTAGTCTATAGCATTGGCCGTTGACCGTTGAGCAGCCTCCTCTAAATCTCCTCCTAAAGGAGGAGACTTCCCTTTTCCTCAGCATCCAACTTCCTTTCCTTTTGGGAGAGGGCTGGGGGAGAGGCTGGAGGGGGTGAGGCTCCTCTTGAACCCTTGAACCCTTGAACATTTGAACCCTTGAACTTTTGGTAACTCAAAAACGTAAATACATAAACCTAAAAACATGCTGACACAGATTATCAATGCGCGCATCCTGACACCACAGGGCTGGCTGAAGGACGGCAGCGTCATTATTCGGGACAGTAAGATACTGGAGGTCACCAACTGCGACCTTGCAGTCATCGGTGCAGAACTTATCGATGCCAAGGGCATGTATGTCCTGCCGGGAGGCGTGGAAATGCATGTACACGGCGGCGGTGGACGCGACTTTCAGGAAGGCACGGAAGAGGCCTATCGGGTGGCAGTGGCGGCTCATGCAAAGCATGGCACTACGAGCATCTTCCCGACGCTGAGCAGCAGTACGATCGAGATGATCTATCAGGCTGTCGAAACCTGCGAAAAACTGATGAAGGAGAAGGACAGCCCCATACTGGGACTCCATCTCGAGGGACACTACCTCAACCCCGGCAAGGCAGGCGCACAGGTGACGGGCTGGATAAAGAATCCCGACCCGAACGAATACATCCCCATCGTGGAGCGCGCTCAGTGCCTGGTACGTTGGGACGCTGCACCCGAACTGCCCGGTGCACTCCAGTTCGGCAAGTTCTGTGCCGAGAAGGGCATCTTGCCCAGTATCGCCCACACAATGGCCGAGTACAGCGACGTAAAGGCTGCGTTCGAGTCGGGCTTCACCCATGTAACGCACTTCTACAATGCCATGCCTGGCTTCCATAACAAGATGGGCTACAAGTACGAAGGCACGGTGGAGAGCGTCTATCTGCTCGACGACATGACCATCGAGTGCATTGCCGACGGCATCCATGTCCCGCCCACCATCCTGCGTATGGCCTACAAGATAAAGGGCGTAGAACGCATGGCACTCGTGAGTGATGCACTGGCTGTGGCCGCAGCCCCAGGCGATGCAAAGGCCTTCGACCCTCGGGTCATTATCGAAGACGGAGTGTGCAAACTCGCCGACCGCTCGGCACTGGCAGGCTCCATTGCCACCACCGACCGACTCATCCGCACGATGGTGCAGCAGGCCGAGGTACCACTGGAAGATGCAGCCCGCATGGCCAGCGAGACACCTGCCCACATCATGGGTGTCCACGACCGGAAGGGCGCACTGGCCCGCGGTAAGGATGCCGACATCATCATCATGGACGAGAAGCTGGACGTAAGATGTGTCTGGCAGATGGGCCGCATCGTGGAGAACACCCTCTTCAGCGGAGCATGACGCATCGTTGAGAGGGAGGGATAACGAAAACAGACGGACACACAGACCTACGGGAAAATGAAACTGTTTAGCGGACTGCGCAATGCATGGCATCGGCTGATGACCAACGAGGCACTCAAGCAGCGCCTCTACATCATCATCTTCCAGAGTGACACTCGGCTGGGCAAAATCTTCGACGTCACGCTGCTCTGGGCCATTGTGCTCAGCATCTTGGTAGTCGTCGTGGAGAGCATGCAGGGAGTGCCGCCAATGGCAAAGACCATCTTCACCGTACTTGAGTATGTCTTCACCTTCTTCTTCACCCTCGAATACGTCTGCCGGCTCTACTGCTCGCCCCGTCCGCGCGAGTATGCCCTCAGTTTCTTCGGCATCGTCGATTTGCTGAGCACTCTGCCGCTCTACATCGGCTGGATCTTCGGCCCTGTACGCTATCTGATGATAGTGCGCACATTCCGTCTCATCCGTGTCTTCCGCGTCTTCAAGCTCTTCAGCTTCCTCGAGGAGGGCGACCTGCTTATGCGCTCGCTCATGGTGAGCAGTCGCAAGATTTTCGTCTTCTTCCTCTTCGTGGTGATAATGGTAATTTCGTTAGGCACCTTGATGTACATGGTCGAGGGCCATCAGCCCGGCACGCAGTTCACCGACATCCCGACCAGCATCTATTGGGCCGTGGTGACGATGACCACTGTGGGATATGGTGACATTGCACCCATCACTCATGCCGGTCGCTTCCTGAGTGCCATTATCATGCTCATGGGCTACACCATCATGGCCGTCCCGACGGGTATCGTCAGTGCACAGTTTATCCACGACCACAATGTGGGACGCAAGGATAAACAGCGCAAGTGCAAGGAGTGTGGCGCACCACTCGACGAGAAGATGCACTACTGCCCCCACTGTGGCATAAAAGTACCGGAAGAGGATTGACTAAATGTCAATCCGTGTGCTTTTATGGGGAGGGCAGTGCTCTGCCCGACGGAGGGAAAGAAAGTACCGGAAGAGGATTGAGCGTCAGTGAGTATCGGGACAGCCGCCAACGACGATGACAAACTCGCCGCGCGGCTCTGTCTCTTGAAAATGGGCCAGTACCTCGGCAACGTCCTGCTGACGGATGCCCGACAAGCCCTCCTCCATCCGTGACGTAGCCGTGGAGGAGCGCGATGACATATAATGTTTGCTTCTTGACACGCTTTACTAATCAACTATAAACTATGCGCTCGGCTATGCCGCTTAGCCTTTAGTGCGAAGAATTATGAATTATGAACTCTAATCTCTAATCCCTCATCTCACAACTATGAACTCTACTTCACCTGCACCACCAGGTACTTGCTCACGCTCCAGAACTTCGCGGGGTCGGTGATATGCAACTCATACTGTCCCTGTCTGTCCTTCGTGAGGTTATAGGAACCCGAGGGATGAGAGGTCAGGATCTTTGCACTCTTGCTATAGAAGCGGATGTCCTTGTCGTAGCGGATGTCTATCTGTGTGAAGTAGTCCTTGTTAAACTCTCCGCTTCGTAGCACGTCGCCCTTCGTCAGGATCTTCTGCTCGCGCAGCTCCTTGGCCAGTCCGAAGACGAACCACGCCTTGTGCAGCTCGGCATCCTGCTGAGCCACCTTCTCGTCCTTGGCTGCATTCTCGGTGGTCAGGGCGCTGATCTGCTCGCCCTGTTCGGCCAGCTGTGCATCCTTCTCGGCCAGCTGTGCCTCCAGTTCCTGAATGCGGCGGGCCTGCTCGTCCACCTGTTTCTGAAGGTTCTCGATGGCCTTGGCCAGTTTGTCAGCATGTAGCGACGAGTTCCGCAGTTTCTCCTTCAGCTGGGCTATCATGTCGCGGTTTTGCTGCATGGCCTCCTGGATGAACTCCATGTTCTCGCGTATTACCTCCTTGCTGCTGGCATTCTCGCGGTTACCGTCGGCAATCGTCACGCGTCCCTGCGCCTCGTTGATACGACGCATGCCCTCCTGCACCTCGTTGATGCTGCCCATGATGTCGTTCAGTTCCACGTCCTTCTGGTCGAGGAGGCGCTGCAGGGAGTCCACCCGCCCCTGTGCGGGGTCGCCCTCTGTCTTGCCCGTGGGGAAGCAGCCACCCAGCAAGAGCACGGCCGATGCGGCAATAAGTATTCTTTTCATCGTCATTACGTTTAAAGTTCGACTTTACGCCTGCAAAGGTAGTAAATTCAATTCATAATTCATAATGCACGATGGGGAGCCATGAGTTCGTGGGAGAGAGTCAGATACGGGGACGCAGCACCTTCCTGCCGCCCGTAACGAAGACGCCCGGTCGGGGCGAGGCGAGGCGCTGCCCCAAGAGATTGTAGATGGCACCGTCGGGGGATGGCTCCAAGCCTTGGAGCACCCTCGTGTCGGCAGCCCGGGGAGTGAGGATAAGCCGCTGGCCTACGGTGGTAGGCACAACAATCTCGTCCGGGCTGAGGCGCTTCACGTTCCGGCTGTTAATCGAGAAATCAGCAATGCCGGGGTACTTGATATGGCACTGGCCGCCCGAACGAGAGTATATCGTAACGGCGGTGGCCCGATGGTTGCTCCATGCCACATCGACATCAAAGTTGCCTCGGGCCCGCATGCCGCGGAATTCGCCTTCGCTCCAGTCGTCGGGCAGGGCAGGCAACAGCTCAAGCATGCCTCCCTGACTCTGAAGCAGCATCTCGGCCACGCCAGCCGTCACGCCCAGGTTGCCGTCGATCTGGAAAGGGGGATGGGCATCGAAGAGGTTGCCATAGACACCGCCGTCTCCGTTCGGAGTGGTCAGCCGCATGGCACTCTTCAGCATGGTGAGGGCGTGGTTCCCGTCGCGCAGGCGGGCCCAGAAGTTCAGTTTCCATGCGCGGCTCCATCCCGTGCCTCCATTGCCTCGGGTGTTGAGGCTCACCTTCATGGCCTCGGCATACTGGGTCTCCTGCGGCGAGCGCCCGGGGATGATCTGGCTTCCGGGATGGAGCCAGAAGAGGTGGTTGGCGTGACGGTAATGGTTGTCGCCGGTGATGTCCATCGTCGTCTCATCCTTCCACTCCTGGAACTGTCCGCCCAGCCCGATCTTGGGCATGGAGAGGCGCGCTCGGGCATCGGCTATCTCGCGAATCTCACTATCGTTCTGCCTGCCGAGCACTTCGCTGGCTTTCATCATGATGTCGAATATCTCATAAATCATGCCCTGCGAGGCTGTGCATCCCAGCGAGAGCGCTCCGTGCTCGGGCGAGAATGAGGGATTCACCACGAGTGTCTGGTCGCGCTCGTCGGTCCACAGATTGTCCACCCAGAAAAGGGCCGACTGCAGCATCGTGTCATAATAGCGTCGGAGGAAGTCGAGGTCACGGGTGAAGCTGTAGTGCTCCCAGATGTGCTGGCACAGCCAGATGGCACCCTCAGGGTAGTAGCTGTACTGCCCATACTGTGCGGGTGCCGTATTGCCCCAGATGTTCACCTCATGGTTCGCCACCCATCCCCGCACGGGGCCTCCGTCCTGCCGGCAATGGAAGTGGCGCGCCGTAATCGAGCCTCGGGGCACCAGGCTGCGTGCCAGCTCGGCCATGGGAAGATGACACTCAGAGAGATTGGTGGGCTCGGCAGGCCAGTAGTTCATCTCGATGTTAATATTAGTATGATAGTCCGAGTTCCAGGGGTTGGCGATGTGCTCGCACCAGACGCCCTGCAGATTGGCAGGCAGGGTGCCGGGGCGCGAGGACGAGATGAGCAGATAGCGCCCGAACTGATAGTAAAGCGTCTCAAGATAGTGGCATGCCTCAACGGACGCCGTCCCCTCCGACATCTGGCGCAGAAGTTCGTCGGTGGTGCCCTGCGGGCGGGCTATCTGGCCTCCGATGCGCAGCTGGTTGCGTCCGTAGAGTGCCTGATAGTCTGCCAGATGGTCCTGGTAGAGCGCATCGTACGACTTCCGCCGTGCCGCATCCACATAGCCCTGAGCCGCCGCGAGGGGGTCGGTGGATGAGAAGTAGTTGAACGACTCGTCCATACATTGCTGGTAGTTGGTGGCGGCGCTCACGAGGAGCACAATCTCTCGGGCATCGCATATCCTGAGGCTCTCGCCTTCGGTGACCACCGTCCCGTCGGTACTCTTGAGGCACACCACCTGGGCAAAGCGCAGTCCCTGCCTCCACGCCTCGCCAACGCGGCTGTCCCCGTTCACGGGCGTGGGATAGCCCGTCAGGACAATCTGCCCGTCGCGCGCCTTCAGTGCGTAATCCGAGTGTTCCGTCTCGACGGAGATGGTACGACTGAAAGGCTTGTCGGCACGCAGGCGCATCACCATGACGCGGTCGGGATAGCTCATGAAGTACTCGCGCGCAAAGGCAACGCCACCCTGCCGGTATTCCACAGAGACGCGCGCACTGTCGATGTCGAGCCAGCGGCCATAGCCCGAACATGGCTCCTCGCTGGTCGTGAAAGCAAAGTCGGCCAGCTGCGGGTGGCAGCCTGCCTCCTGCAGTTCCGTAATCTCCAGCTTGAAGAAGCGGTAACCGGCGATGGAGAGCGGGAAGTGAACGGTGCGGTGACGCTCCTGCCCCCAGAAGTCGCCCCGCTGGCGGTCCACCAGCTCGTAGCTCTCCCCGTCGCGGGAGGCATACAGGTTCCAGGCCTTCGGGTCGCGGCCGGGGGCGTCATTGGCCGACGTCACGTCGTATCCCGTGATGATGGGCGCCGCAGTGTAGTTCCAAGTGATGAAGACGGGCAGGGAAAACGGGTGACTCAGCGGTTCGGAGTACCATTTTGTAGCGGCGTTCCCATCGAAGAGGCTTGCTATGCGCTCGCCGGGCGTCTTCTCATTGTCCTGGCTGGTCCACAGGCTTCGCCTGTCGAGCGCGGGATAGTCCGCCTCACTGATGACAATGTTACTCAGCATCTGATAGCACCCGAAGTGCTCCTTCAGCCCCAGCAGGCGCGAGGTATATTCGTCGGTGCCGCTGTTGTCATAGTCGTTGGTGACCAGGCGCCCGTCACCGTCGCGGCGTGCCGCCTTCGTGCGTGTGAAGTCGCTGGCCCGCTCCTGCAGCATCGTGCGCAGCTGCCCGAGCACGGCATGGTTCTCGGCGGGAGTACGCAGGTGGCCTCCGTCGTAAGCCGGATCCTCGCCAGGGCCTCCGCTCCACAGCGTCTTCTCGTTCGTCTGCACCACCTCGCGGTGCACGCCTCCGTAGATCATCGCCCCCATATATCCGTTACCAATGGGGAGCGCCTCGCTCTCCCACACAGTAGCAGGACGGTCATAGACAGCCTTCATCGGAGCCTGCAGGGGGTGGTTTGCCGTCTTTGCCGGCATGCTCCCAGCCAGCAGGCACAGGGCGGGGAGCAGCATTCTTCTTCGTATCATAATGTCGTCGGTCTATGGATTATCCCTTTCGCAGATGCAAAGGTAGTAAATTCAATTCATAATTCATAATTCATAATTCATAATTTCCTCCCGCCTCGGGCCCCCTCTCCTCGGAGAGGGGTTGGGGGTGAGGCTGTCGGGCCGAGGCGAGGCTGCTGAAACCTGATGTTCCTTGCGATAACGTTGTGGCGAGACGCCCAGCGCACGGCGGAACATATTGATGAAGTGAGAACTGTCGCTGAAGGAGAGCGACTGGCTGATTTCCTTCACGGTCCGGTTCGTGGTTATCAGCTCCAGCTCGGCCAGTCTGATGCGCTTCATGTTGATGTAGGCCATGGGCGTCATCCCCACCGTCTGCTTGAACATCCGTATGAAGTGGTCGCGGCTCATGCAGGCTATTCGGGCCAGCGTGTCCTCCGAAATCCTCTCCTTGAGGTGATGTCGTATGTACTGCAGCGTCTCCCCTATGAAACGGGCCGTAGGCGTCTCCCGGTACGTGGCATCCTTCAGGAACCGGGAGATCAGGATGTAGAGGATGCCCTCCTGCTCCACCTTCCTGGCCAACCCTATCGCCTTGCTCCTCCTCAGGTTCTCGATGAGATAGTCCTGCTTGTCATACGTCATCGGGTTATAGTCGGGCAGCTCGATGTTGGGATTCCCTTCGCACAGCATCCTCAGCAGCGAGAGTTCCACCTCCGAGCCTTGTATCTCGCCGGGAATCTCCAGTTTCTCCAGAAAGCTGTCTCCCATCTGCGGTTCCTCATAGACATGGAGGTAATAATGGGCAAAGAACGAGTCACACACACAGCTGTGCCGCACGAAGGCGGGGATATAGTACAGACATCCCCTGCGCAGCGGCTGCACGTGGTCGTCGAACTCCACCGAGGCCTCGCCCTCGGTGACGTAGTAGATGCGGGCGAAGGGGCTCCGCACGTTCTTCCAGTTCCAGTCAGCATGGCATTCGGCATATCCCGCATTGAGGATGCACAGGTACAGATACTCGTTCATGGGCGTTGGATTAAGGGGGTCAGGAGCCTGGGGTGAGGCTCCTGACCCCTAATACACTAATTACTTCACCAGTCTCTTCTTACCGTTCTGGATGTACACGCCCTTCTGCGGGAGAGTCATCAGCTTGCGGCCAGAGAGGTCATAGATGTCACCGCTGCGGGCGGGAGCAGAGATGCTGCCGATGCCGGTGGTGAAGGCCTTCAGTACGGGATAGCTACCCTCGGCCATGTCGCACGACCATACGGCGGGATCCCATGCCACTACCTGGCTCTGGAGGTCAGCAAAGTTCGTGCCGTCGTAGTAGAGGATTCCGCTCTGTACGTCGCCCTCGCGTGTGGGACCGAAGTTCTTCTCCGTGTTGTTCCATACTGCTACGTTCGTGAACTTGCCCATGGGCGTGGCATCCTGATGTCCGCCGCCGATGATGCCGCCGCCGCGGTTGATAGTGCCGGCTGCATAGACATTCGTCAGCTCCAGCTGAGCGCGTACGCGGCCTACGATACCACCTGTGAGGTCGCTCTCGCCGGTCACCTCCACGTTGGCATAGCAGTTGGTGATGTGGCTCTCACCGCCGATGTTGCCGAACATTCCACCGCAGTATCCGCTTGCAGAGAGCTTACCGGTCACCCAAACATTCTCCACGTAGCAGGGCTTGCCATATTTGGAATGACCCAGATAGCCGGCAACAATACCCGTGCCACCGGCACTGACGATGTCGGCATTCTCGATACCCAGGTTGCGCACATTACCGCAGAGCACACCGAAGAGGCCGGGATAGTCATAGGAGCCCTCGGTCTTGCAGGTGAGGTTACGGATGACATGGTTCCGTCCGTCAAAGTCGATGAAGGGATAGGGGTACTCCTCGGTGGAAGCGGGATAGTCGAAGAAAGGCTTCCAGTTCGTTACGCCAGCCATGTCGATGTCGGCGTCCATCACCACATAGACCATCTGGCCGGCCACGAACTTGCTGGCCAGACCGGCCAGGTCACCCTTCGTCTTTAATACGTAGGGATTCTCCTTCGTGCCGTCGCCTTCGGTCTCCTCCTGATCGCTGAACTGTCCTCCCTCGGCCTGCATCTGGGCCTTGGTGATGATGCGCACCTTGCGGATATCGAAGGATACGCCCTCGCCGGCGTTGCTGGTAACGTCCCAGCGCAGCCAGTGGCTCACGCTGCCCCATCCCCACTCGCTGCGGGCCTTCGAGATGTCGAAGTACAGGCTCTGCCATTCTGTCGTCTTCGGGGCGGAGTAGGTCAGCTCGCGCGTGGCATCTATATAGGTAGTGGCGAAGTAGAACCTGCCGTCGTAGAGGTCGGTCTCCGACTTGTAGTCGAATGCCAGCACCGTGCGGTCTGTCGAGAGATCCTCATAGAATCCGGTGAAGGCCAGGAAAGGATCGTTGTCCGTAGCGTCCACATGATACTCGAACATGCCGGTGGGGGTCACCTCGATGTGGCTGACTGCCACAGAAGTATTGGCAACGAGCCAGTCAGGGTATTCTTCGTAGAGCGCTGCTGTCCGCGAAAGGGCTTCCGCAGTCGTGTAGGCACCGAGCTCATAGTTATCCAGAAGTTCGTCTTCTGTGGTGTATATCCGCTCGACCATGTCATCCGGCAGAATCTGTGCCCTCCACTTGTCCTGCACCTTGTCCCATGCTTGCATGAGGGCTATGTAGGAATTCTTGCAACTGTATATTTCACTGAAGATTCGCGAGAATGTCCCGACGAGGGTGTACTTCTCAGCCGGTGTGCCCACAGTGGCCACGGCCTCGATGGCGGCGGTCAGCTCATCGCGCAGCTGCTGGCTGAAGTTGGGACTGAGACGGTACTGTATTTCGTCGGTCTCCGTATCGAGAATGGTGGTGGCGCGTGCGGACTGCCCCTCCAGCGTCTCGTCAAGGCTCTGGGAGGCTTCGTCCAGTGTACCCACGTAGGTCAGTGTCACATTGCCCCAGCCGGTCCACTGGTTGCCGGCCGAGATGCCCGGGTCAGTGATTCCCACAGTCAATGTCCCGTCAGTGACATTCGTGAGGATGCGGTTGTGATAGCGTCCGCCCTTGAAGGCATAGACGGCTCCCTGGATGCCGCGCGGGATGTAGCCCAGGGTGTCCGTGGAGAAGTTCTCGAAGACGACAATGTCGTGGAGGTCGTCAGACCAGTTGAGGTAGCAGTTCTCATGGCTGACAGCATCCTGTGCGGGTATCATCTCCTCGCGTGCACCGGTGACATAGACCGAGTCGGCGTTGGCATAAATCATGGCAGCCAGGTTTGTATTCTCGGGATAGTCGATGTGGGGACGATAGACTGCATCCATCTCCAGCTCATATACTCCGTTCTTCAATCCTGTAAGTGTCTGGTGGAAGTCAAAGCCGTGGTTCCACACCTCGGCGGCATAGCGACCGTCGTAGCTGCCTGTGCCGAGGTTACGGCCATAGGCCTGGCCTTCCCATCCCGTGAATCCCTTGCTGAAGTCGGGGTTGGAGAGCAGCATGGTGATGTCAGCTCCGGCCACATATCCTGCTGCTACGGCTTCCATAAAGAGATCCTTGAGCCACTCCAACTCGGCCTGTATCTGCTCGGCAGAGAGAAGCTGCTGGGCAGTGATATAGGCGTAGGAGCCATTGGGGAAGTCGTCGCCGGGGGC
>JAILBW010000023.1 GCA_024680695.1 Bacteroidaceae bacterium | reverse complement strand
GCGTTTTTTACCTGTCAAACGAGCCAAAAAAACTGCCAAACGAGCTTTATAATCTGCCAAACGGTCCTTGCAATCTGCCAAAACACGTGAAAATTCGTTTTTCGATTACAAATATGCCTCTTTGCGACAGCAAGCAGCGGCTTCCGCGACAGCAAGCAGACGGCTTTGCGGCAGCAAGCAGGAGACATTGCGGCAGCAAGCAGGAGACCAACGCTGCCACTCTGTCAGTCTGTCATATTTTGCATTTTGCATTTGACCTTCGGTCGAGTCTGCTTCCGCTCGGCATAGCTCAAATGTGATTTGGCTCTGCTCTCGCTTACTCGCAGCCGTTGCAAATAGAATTTTGTACAATGTTTGAGCCTGCTCCCGTTCGGAAAAACTCAAATGAATTTGGTTTTTCGCTCGCTTATTTGTACCTTTGCAGCCGAATTGCGATTAATATATAAAAAGGAAGCATGAAATTGAACATCATCGTACTTGCCAAGCAAGTTCCTGACACGCGCAACGTGGGCCCCGACGCAATGACGCCCGAGGGTACTGTGAACCGCAGTGCGCTGCCAGCCATTTTCAATCCCGAGGACTTGAACGCCTTGGAGCAGGCGCTCCGACTGAAAGACCAGTTCCCCGGCACTACCGTGCAGGTGCTCACCATGGGCCCCGGACGCGCTGCCGAGGTGATTCGTGAAGCCGTGTATCGCGGTGCCGACGGCGGATATCTGCTCACCGACCGCGCTTTTGCAGGTGCCGACACGCTGGCCACCAGCTACGCGCTGGCCACGGCCATCAAGCATGTCTGCCCCAACGTGGACCTCATCATCGGTGGCCGTCAGGCTATCGACGGAGATACGGCACAGGTGGGACCTCAGGTGGCCGAGAAACTCGACCTGAATCAGATCACCTACGTGGAGGAAGTCGTCGCACTGGACGCCGAGGACAGACGGATCACCGTAAACCGTCACATCGACGGCGGCGTGGAGACCGTGGAGAGCCCGCTGCCCTGCGTGCTCACCGTGAACGGAAGTGCGGCCCCCTGCCGTCCCCGCAACGTGAAGCGGGTGATGAAGTACAAGCGGGCGTTGGCACCGCTCGAACTGGCGCGCGACACCACCTATTCCGACCTGCCCTATGCCGCGGAATACGAGAAGAAACCCTATCTGAAGATCCAGCAGCTGACGTGCGCCGACGTAGATGCCGACCTGCAGCAGTGCGGACTTGCCGGAAGTCCCACGAAGGTGAAGAACGTGGAGAACATCGTCTTCAAGGCAAAGGAGAGCAAGGTGCTGACGGGCAGCGACGAGGAAGTGAACGGACTCATCCGCGAACTGCTTGCAAGCCATACAATAGGGTAGTGGACTCCACCATAAACACTAAGAAAACAGATAGATATGCAAGATAATCAATCCCCAAAGGCAACCTCTCTCCCCAATCAGGCGGACGGGGGTGCCGTGTTTGTTTATTGCGAGCTTGAAGGCACGAAGGTGGCCGAGGTAAGCCAGGAACTGCTCACCAAGGGCAGGAAGTTAGCCAATACGCTGGGCGTACAGCTGGAGGCTGTGGCTGCCGGCTGCGGCATCGTGGGCAAGGTGGAGAGCCAGATACTGCCCTACGGCGTGGACAGGCTGCACATCTTCGATGCAGAGGGGTTGTCGCCCTACACCTCGAAGCCCCATACGGCCGTACTGGTGAACCTGTTCCGACAGGAGCGGCCGCAGATTTGCCTGATGGGTGCCGACGTGGTGGGACGCGACCTGGGTCCGCGCGTCAGCAGTGCCCTGCACAGTGGTCTCACGGCCGACTGTACGGCGCTCGAGATTGGTCCGCATGAGGACAAGAAGACGGGACGCAGCTACGAGAACCTGCTCTATCAGATCCGTCCCGCATTCGGCGGCAACATCGTGGCCACCATCGTCAACCCCGAGAACCGTCCGCAGATGGCGACGGTGCGCAGCGGTGTGATGAAGGCCGAAGTGCTCGACCCGAACTACAAGGGCGAGGTAATCATCGAAGACGTGGCCAAGTTCGTACCCGAGACGGAGTACGTCACGAAGGTGCTCGACCGCCATGTTCAGGCAGCGAAGAACAACCTGAAGGGTGCCAGCATCATCGTCTCGGGTGGCTACGGCGTAGGCAGCCGGGAGGGTTTCGACCTGCTCTACGAACTGGCCAAGGTGTTGCATGCCGAGGTGGGAGCCTCGCGCGCTGCCGTCGATGCCGGCTTTGCCGACCATGACCTGCAGATAGGCCAGACGGGAGTGACCGTCCGCCCCAAGGTGTATATTGCCTGCGGCATCAGTGGTGCCATCCAGCATGTAGCGGGAATGAAAGAGAGCGGCATCATCATCAGCATCAACACCGACGAGAATGCCCCCATCAACCAGATTGCCGACTACGTCATCAACGGCGCGGTCGAGGAGGTGGTGCCAAAGATGATTAAGTATTACAAACAGAACAGCAAGTAGGGTATGAACAACTATTATAAAGATATTCCAGAGATTAAGTTTGAACTGGAGAACAGTCCGCTGATGCCGCGCATCGTGGCGCTCAAGGAGCGCGAATATGCCGACAGGGACGAGTATGACGAGGCTCCGCAGGACTATGCCGACGCGATGGACTCGTACGACCGGGTGCTCGACATCGTGGGCGACATCACGGCCAACGTGATTGCAGCCAACGCCGAGGAGGTGGACGCCGAGGGACCCCATTGCGAGGGCGGCAGAGTGCGCTATGCGACAAAGACTTACGAAAACCTGCAGGCGATGAAGCTGGCTGGCCTGAACGGCATGACCATGCCCCGTCGCTACGAGGGACTAAACCTCCCCGTCACCGTCTATACGGCTGCCAACGAAATCGTCAGTGCCGCCGATGCTGGCTTCGAGAACATCTGGAGCCTGCAGGACTGCATCGAGACGCTGTACAGCTTCGGCAGCGAGGAACAGCGCCGGAAGTACATTCCCCGCGTCTGTGCCGGCGAGACGATGAGCATGGACCTCACGGAGCCCGATGCAGGCAGCGACCTGCAGAGCGTCATGCTGAAGGCAACCTACGACGAGGAGAACGACTGCTGGCGGCTGAATGGCTCGAAACGATTCATCACCAACGGCGATTCGGACATCCATCTCGTACTGGCTCGCTCGGAGGCTGGGACGCGCGACGGCCGCGGACTGTCGATGTTCATCTACGACAAGCGCGACGGAGGAGTGGATGTACGACGCATCGAGAACAAGCTGGGCATTCATGGTTCGCCCACCTGCGAACTGGTGTACAAAAACGCCAAGTGCGAACTGTGCGGCGACCGCAAGTTGGGACTCATCAAGTATGTGATGTCGCTGATGAACGGCGCCCGTCTGGGCATCGCCGCTCAGTCGGTCGGCCTCTCGCAGGCAGCCTACAACGAGGCTGTGGCCTATGCCCGCGACCGCAAGCAGTTCGGAAAGGCCATCATCGAGTTCCCTGCCGTGGCCGAGATGCTGTCCAACATCAAGGCAAGGCTGGATGCCGGTCGTGCACTGCTCTATCAGACAGCGAGATACGTGGATATCTACAAGGCACTGGAAGATATCGCTCGCGACCGCAAGCTCACACCCGAAGAGCGCGCCGAACTGAAGCAGTATAGCCGTCTGGCCGATGCGTTCACCCCGCTGGCCAAAGGCATGAACTCCGAGTATGCCAACCAGAACGGCTACGACTGCATCCAAGTGCACGGCGGTTCGGGCTTCATGCTCGAATACGCCTGCCAGCGCATCTATCGTGATGCCCGCATCACCTCGATATACGAGGGAACGACGCAGCTGCAGACCGTGGCCGCCATCCGCTATGTGACCAACGGCTTCTACAGCCAGGTGATTGCCGATTTCGAGACAGCAGCCGTTGCCCCTGACTATGAGCCACTCTTGGCGCGCATCAAGTCGATGGCCGCGAAGTTCAACGACTGCATAGCCGCTGTAAGGGAGGCTGCCGATCAGGAACTGCTGGACCTCTGTGCCCGCCATCTCTATGAAATGGCAGCCGACGTAATCATGAGTCACCTGCTCATGCAGAATGCCGCCAAGGCACCTGAGCTCTTCGGCAAGAGTCTGCAAGTATTTGTGAACCTGGCAGAAGCAGAGGTGGAAAAACATTCACTCTGGGTGAAGAACATGAGCGTCGCCCAGTTGGAAAACTACCGACAGGCGTAGGAAACGCTTGTCGGCCCGCTTTCACAAGAGTTCCTCGCCGCTGACTGCCGAGGGCGCTGTGAACCATAGTCCGAGGTACAATGCCACACTTTGTGGTGTTGTGCCTCGAATTCGTTTGTAGGGAGGAAAACAAATCGTCAATTTAGGAAAGGAGGTACTTTAAGGCAAAGTCCTTGACGTATTGTTTCAGTTCGGGCGTTTCTATCTGGATGCAGTCGGCCAGCCCCAAGACGAAGCGACCGATACCCAGATAGTTGCTCACTCGTCCGTCGTAGAGCCACTGCTCGTCGGCGACTGGGCGGATGTCTGCCTCGGTCATCGGGTACTCTTCGACCATCAGGTCGCGAGCCCGTCGGTTCAGCCGAAGTCGGGCGGGCAGAGTGGAGCCGTCCATGCTGATGATGCGAAAGGCATCGGTGGTGCCCTTTTTGTGGCGCATTCCGTAGAGCCAGACGCTGTCGAGAATCTCTACCGACTCGATGCGACTCAGTTTGAAGAGTTTGTTCTTTGCCGTCGAAATCTCGAAGGCCCAGACGTGTTTCGTATCTTCGCTCAGGCTGAAGGGTTCGACGAGGCGGTCGGTGGCCGAACGGCTGTTGGGCGACGAATAGTTGTGGAGCACTACGCGCCTGCGGTCGGCAATGGCTTCCATGATTTGCTTTGTCACCCGATTCTTCTGCAATCGGATAATCTTCTCGCTGACGGTGCGAGTGCCATAGATTGCAGCCAGTTTGCTTTTCAGTTCAGCCTTCTGCTGGGTATCGGTCTCGATGGCATCGATGGCGTTGTAGAGTGTCATGGCCTCCTCTTGGTTGAAGTAGAGCAGGTCGGACAATTGTTTGTGGAGCAGCGTGTTCTGCGCGAGGCGAACGTGCCGGTGATTGGTCTGAATGACGAATCCGGCTCTGTTGAATGTGGTGATATAGCGATAGACAGTGCGTCGGTCCACCTCGAGCAGTTCGGCCAGATCGTCGATGCTATACTTCCGGTTCGTCTGCATTAACAAGGTAAGCATGTGCAGCGAACGCTCTTTTTTCGGCTGAGGCATCTTGTATCTTGAATAGAAGTTTAACGAGCGGTGAGAGCAGGTGAGCGACGGTGGGAATGCGGGTAGTGAGTGCGACTGCCGCGTATCGCAATCCTCGCCAGCGAAGGGGGAGGGGATAGAGTCGCAGTTCGGCGAGCTTCTTCAGTGCGAAGAGGGTGTCGGCTCGCGAGGCACTGTCGCGAAGGAGTGTCAGGATGTAGCACATTGCCATGATGTCGAGCCGCCGCTGCAGGGCAAGGTCGTGGGGCGAGGGAACGTCGAGCGACTGCAGGCCGTGGAGGATGGTGCGGAAGTCCTCGAAACGTTTGAGGACATGGGTTCGCTCGGTGTTGTGCGTAATGGAAGTTGATTCGTAGCGATAAAAGTATGCGCTGAAGGGAACAGTAATCAGGTGGGCCCTGAGCAGATGCAACTTTGTACTGAACTCCTCGTCTTCGTGGTAGATGTGGGGTGTGAAGCGAAGCTTGGTCAGCAGCGAGCGGTGGATGAAGTAGGAGCAGGCGCTGGGATGGATGTCGTAATTCATCATGAAGTTGGTGGCAGCGCCTTCGTAGCGCATCGAATAGCCTTGGGCAAGGATGTCGGGCTGTTTCTCGCGAAGGATTTTCAGCAACTCGATGTAGGGGCCATAGTAGATGAAGTCGTCGGCATCGACGAATGTCACATATTCCCCTCGGCTGTGTTCGATGCCGGTGTTTCGAGCGCCGCCGCATCCCATATTCTCCTGCCTAAGCGCATGAAGATGGGGATTGTGGCGACTCTCGATGTAGGCCACCACTTCGTCCTTTGTGCTCCCGTCGTCGATAATCCACACTTCGTGAGTCACCACTTTGTCCAGAAACTCGAGGCTGTCCAGACATTGTCGCAGTTGCGGCAGCGGCACGTTGTAGCAGGGGACGATGATGCTCAGCAGTATCTCTTCGTTCATCGGTATGTCAGTTTGAACCATAGGGCTTTAATGCGTTGTTTGGCCGTGAGCCCTTGTTTGAAAACGTAGGCCCAAGGCACTTTGCTTGGAGGGACAAGGCGACCCTTTCCGCCCATGCGGTGGTAGCTTATCTGCCCATTCAGCGCTTGCAGGTAGAGGGCGGTGTTGCCTGCGGCTTCGGGTAGCGACATCAGTTCGAGCAATGCTTCCACATATTGTTGCAATTTGTCGAGACTCAGCGTCTTGCTGATGCTGTTCTCGCGGTCGCAGTAGAGGTAGGCTCCGTCTCTGCTGCCACGAATTCCTTTGGCTTTCTGCAGCACTCGCGGAATGGTTCGGATGTCCTCGAAGATGCGTCCTGCGGGAAACTCAATGTCTTGCCAGAGGGAGCGGGCGAAGACCTTGTTGCAGGCATAGCAATGAGTGAATCCATTGCGGCGCATCCATTCCTCGAAGCTGATTGTCTGCTTGGTCGGTTCCCATCGCTGGGCATGCTTCGAGAGGTAGCCCTGAACGACGGGGAACTCCACCACTTCGGCGCCTTCGATGGCCCTCATTGCCTCGCTCAGTGTGTTGGGCGTCAGGCTGTCGTCCGAATCGACAAAGGCGATGTACTTTCCTGTCGCCAG
>JAILBW010000010.1 GCA_024680695.1 Bacteroidaceae bacterium | reverse complement strand
TGGAACATGCCGTTGCCGTCATAGCCGTCGCAGATGAAGGCGTGTCCGCCCGTCTTCTTGCTGCCACTGAAGATGACGGGACGATTCTCGGCCAACTCGTTGTAGATGATGTCGCACCACTCCTGGCTGGAGTAGTTTTCGCGCTTGATACCGTGTGCGCTGTGCTTGTAGCCGAAGTAGGTGGCCATTTTCCAGGGGATGCTCATTGTCGAGGCGCCCGATGCCCTCTCCAGGAAGTCCATCTCGACCGACTGGGCGCAGTACAGCGTCAGCGTGGCTGCCGCAAGGGCACCGGCGCTCGTGGTGTCGTCCATCAGGTAGGTGTCTTGCATCTCGCTCCAGTCGAAGTCCACGGGAGGCAACTCCGGCATGTAGTAGTGCAGCGTCTCGGTGGTGTATTCGGGGATGGCCATGGTCGGGCGGGCAGGCCACTGCCAGTAGTACATCACCTGGGCCATTGCCGTGGCGACACATCCTGCTACGGAATGCTTGCCGTCAGGGCGGAAGGGCAGCAGGATGTTATAAGGATTGTTCTGGGACCATGTGGCACGTACCAGGGGAGTGATGGCAGCGCCTGACGTGAGGAGCGGTGCGGCTGCGGCTCCGCTGGCCAGGGCGTCGATCTGCTCGGCATAGCTGTCAAGCAGGGCCTGCATGGCTTCGGGCACGTCCTGGACGTCAAAGGTGCCCCGGTCGCTGTAGCCCAGCACCGCGGGAGCACGGTCGTCGCCGGCAATGATGACATAGCCGTTGCAGTCGCCGTCATTGAAGACGTAGTAGGCTGCCGTCTTGTCGCTGCCGGGAGCGGCATTCAGTCGTTGTGATTTGCTGGCCAGCTTCAGTTGGGTTGCAGACTTGCTCATCTGGCTGGCCATGAAACGTGTGGCGATGTTGCGGGCCTGGTTCTCGTCGATGGACTTGGCCCACGTGGTGGAGGCTACCGCCAGACACATGATTAACAATAGTGTACTGATTTTTTTCATAACATTCAGGAAAGGTAATTGTTTGAATAAATATGATAACTTGGGGGCAAATATACAAATAAAAAAGACAACCAACTGTAATGTGGTCGCCTTTTTTATGATATTGACGGGAAATGATAGCTTTGCTGTCAGTTGCCTTGGAGCAGCCGCCTGATCAGGGTGGTGACGTCGCTGATGTCGGTCTGGCCGTCTCCGTCCACGTCGGTGTTGTACGTCGCGATGCCTTCGCCGTTGTGGTTCAGCATGTAGTTGATGAGCAGGGCGACATCATCGATGTTGATTTTGCCGTCGCCGTTGGTGTCGCCGGGCAGGCGAACCTCGTTGATGTACTTCCCGAGCAGGGCCTCGGCGCGGCCACGCAGCCAGGTGGCGGCACGCGGCCACTGTTCAGCGTAGTCCAGATTGTCGCTGGTGCATTCGGCCTGCGCATTCTGCTCCAGCGAGGGCCGTGCAAAGCGATAGTACTCCTCGCAGAAGTCGCACAGCTCGTCAATGTCGTTGTCCACAAACTCCTGCCACAGCTCGGCCATGCGGTGCAGCACCGCGGGGTAGGAGCGCAGCCGCTTGAAGAAACTGGATTGTCCCCAGTTATAGACGTTGAAGTAATCTACCCTCACGCTACAGCGGAAGTAGCTGTTGTTGGTCTGTTTACCGAAGGCCCAGTCGAAGTCCCACCCCGGCCCGAAGTTGAACTTGCTGTTCTCGTCCAGGATGTTCTCGTGGTAGCAGTAACCGCTCTTGGGGTGGAAAATCTCGTAGTTGCAGATGAGCTCGTTGAGCATCAGGTAGCGTGCCAGGAAGTCGATATCGACGTGGGCGGCGAGATCTGTGCTGTCCTGCACCGCCTTGCACATGGCGTTGAACCGCTCTTTCACCTGCTTGAGCGTGATGACGGTCTCGTCGGTCTCGCTGAAGTCCGGGTCCTTGACGTTGCAGCAGATGCGGTAGGGCGTGGAGAGGAACTTCTGGGTGGCCACCTCGTCGTAGTTGCAGTCCAGCTTGATGAGCGTGGCGACGCTCTCGTCCTCGACCTCGATGCTGTTGCCGGCCAGGCCCACCTTCTCGGTGAAGTTGTAGCTGCCCTTATAGACACCGTTGATGTACAGGTCCACCGGGATCATGTGGTTGGCGCCGGGCGTGCCGAGCAGGCTGGCGGCCTTCATGCCGATGGCGTTGGTCATCATCGAGCCGCGCATCTTGTTGGCCAGCAACACCCAGTTCTTGCCCTTCTTCAGGCCCAGCGGCTTCTTCTTGCTGGCGAACTTCAGGCGGTAGGGGTTCTTGGCGTCCGGGTTGGAGGACCAGCTCGTGTGGCCGCGGCCCTTGATCTGCACCGAGTCGGTCATCGAGGGGAAGATGCCCTTGCCGTCGATGATGATCTCGGCGTCCAGGTAAACTTCCTTGCTCGAGATGTTCTCGCCGCCCACGGTGTTGATGTCGATGCGCGGCACGGCGGTGCTGTGGTCGGTGAGGAAGTCGGCATGCACGGTGTAGCGTCGGCCGTAAGGCTCAAAGCCGTATCCGTTCCCGTCCTCGAGCGGCGCGAGCACGAGGTCGCCGGGAGAGTACACCAGGTAGTCCCTGTCCTTGTCGAAGTGCAGGCGGCTCACGCTGGATTGCTGCTGCTTGCCGTCGACCGTGACCTTGGCCTGGTCGTCCGACAGCTGGAACGATGCCGTCAGCCACTTGCCGATGCCGAGGACATCGACGATGATTTTGTCTCCGTCGATGGTGCCGACGGCGTCGCTGATCACCTGGTAGTTATACTTGTTGTTGAACTTGTAGGAGGTGATGGCGGGCAGGTCCTTGGTCGGCACATTGTCAATGGACTTGATGTCGCTCGTCCTGTACTGGTAGGATGTGCCGTCGGCTAGAGTGATGATGATGCGCGGGCCGCTGTGGGTCAGCCCCTTCATGCAGCTCTCGGGAAAGACCACCAGGTGACCGTCGTTGAAGGTCAGGTAGCAGTCTGCGGCAGCGGCCGAGGGGCCGGATGCGGCGGCCGTCAGCAGGATCAGCGCCGTGACGGCGAGGCGCATGATGGGACGAAATGGGGAATGAGGGCAGTTCATGTCGTTGCTTTTTTATTGGAACGGTCCTGTAAATACGGCTGCAAAGGTAACACTATTTTCTGAATGTCACGCCTTCGGGCTGGCTCACGGGCGGCACAGCAACAACAGCACGCGGGCGCGGTGCAGGCGCCAGGCCGTGCCGTAG
>JAILBW010000165.1 GCA_024680695.1 Bacteroidaceae bacterium | reverse complement strand
GTTGTATTTCAAATCGTTGTTTTTGCGCTGGTGGCTGTTGTCATAGGGAGCCTCGTATGGCAGAACAGCAACTTCAAAGCCGAGAAAGTGATGCGCTACGACTTCATGGCCCGCTTCCAGCAATGGAACCGCATCCTTGACGCCATCAACACCGAAAAGCCGAACAACCAAATCGGCGTCACGGTGCAGAACCTGGCCTTGGGGATGCATGGCATGCTCGCCGACCACCTGTTCAGCTACAACCAGAACGGCCTCCTGGGCCTTCTGCCCGATGTGGGCACCGATGCCATCAGCCCGCTGCCCACCGCCGAGGCCTTCTATCAGTTGGGCATGATCACGGTGGCTCAGCGCACGGTGTTCGAGGCGCAGGAAGCCATCCTCGACTTCCAGAAGAGCGCCCGGTGCTACCAGCGGCTGGCGCAGACCAACCTCATCCTCGGCAGCTACGAGGTGGCCCGCAAGTATCTCACCGCCCTACAGAAGACCCTCTTCTATCGCGACTGGGCCAACAACACGCTGCCGCTCTTAGGCGACGAAGCGGCCATCGCCCGGCATCCCGAATATGGCCGACTGCGCCAGATGGCCTACAAGGAAGACTTCTACTTCGGCGACCACGTCACCGCCGAGATGCTCGAGCGCCTCTACCACAGCAACACCGACAATCGCCTGGCCTATCAATACCTATTGGCCTACTATCTGCTGACGGGCGACATCGAGAACTATAATCAATTCATTTCGGCGAAGAAAAAGGATTAAGCGATGAAAAGGATTCTATATGCTTTGATGGGGTTGATGGGGCTAATGGGCTGCTCCAACGAGACGGTCACTGATGCCAAGCAGGAGACGGCTCTGCCTCAGCTCTACCCTGACTACGTCGGTGTCACCATCCCCGCGAATATTGCCCCCCTCAACTTCTGCATGGCCGATGAGGCGGCATTGCGCATCGACGCCGTCATCACCGACAGCCACGGGCACCAGCTGCACAGCCAGGGCGAGGAGTCGGTCGACATAGACCTTGACGACTGGCACGAGCTGCTGGGGCAGAACCGTGGCGACTCGCTCAGCGTGAGCGTCTCGGCCAAGTACGACGATGGTTGGCACACTTATCGTCCGTTCGCCATCTATGTCAGTGCCGACAGCATCGACTACGGCATCTGCTACCGACTCATCGCGCCGGGCCATGAGGTGTGGAGCAAGATGGGCATCTACGAACGCTCGCTCTCCACCTTCGATGAGCGCGCACTGATTGAGAACACCCAGTTCGAGGGCTGCGTCAACTGCCACAGCTTCAACCGAGGCAACCCCGACAACATGAGCCTGCATATCCGTGGCAAGCATGGTGCCACCCTGCTGAGCAAGGACGACGGCTCCATCACCGCCTACAACACCAAGACCGACCAGACGCTCGGCCTGTGTGTCTATCCCTACTGGCATCCCTCAGGCCGCTACATCGCCTACTCCACCAACGTCACCAAGCAGACCTTCCACAGCGCCCACCCCAACCGCATCGAGGTCTTCGACGAAGCCTCCGACCTTCAGGTCTACGATGTCGAGAAAAACGAACTGCTGCTCATGCCCCTGCTCAGGCAAGACTCCGTCTACGAGACCTTCCCCGCCTTCGCCGCCGACGGCCGCTCGCTCTATTTCTGCGCCGCCCGCGCCCTGCCCCAGGGCGACCATCAGCTCGACTCCATCCGCTACAACCTCTGCCGCATCGACTTCGACCCCACTACTGGCACCTTCGGCAACCGCATCGACACCATCGTCGATGCCGCAGCACAGAAGAAGTCCATATCCTTCCCCCGTCCCTCCTACGACGGCCGCTTCCTCTGCTACACGCTCCCCGACTACGGCCAGTTCAGCATCTGGCACCACGAGGCCGACCTCTACCTTCTCGACCTGTCCGGTGAAGGGCGTATTCGCCCGCTCTCCCAGGCCAACTCCCCCGACACCGAGTCCTTCCACAACTGGAGCACCAACTCGCGCTGGCTCGTGCTCAGCTCCCGCCGCGACGACGGTCTCTTCACCCGCCCCTATTTCTGCCACGTCGATGCCGAGGGTGCTGTCACCAAGGCCTTTATGCTGCCGCAGCAGAATCCGCGCCGTTTCTATCGTCAGCGTTTCCTTTCCTACAACGTGCCCGATTTCATCACCGGCCCCTCGCACTTCGACTCCCGCGCCGCTGTCCGCCTCATCAACGACGAAGCGCGCACGAACTTCGGTGTGCGCAAAGCTTCCGTGAAGTGAAATAGCTTAATAATCATAGAAAAACAGAGGACAATTTGGAGGTGTAACAATTATTGTGTAATTTTGCGCCCCATGTGAAAACAACAATAACATTTTATTTTTTTGTTTATGAAGAAATTGTTACTTTTTATGACCATGCTACTGGCTGTAAACAGCAGTCGGGCAGAGGGTGTCTTTAAGGTGAATGGTGAGGACATCCAGAAAACTCCCACCCTTATCGCTTTGGACCATTCGCGGGCGGGCTGCATTCTGGTGCAGTTTAGCGACAGCTCTGTGGTGAGCTACAACATGAATCTTGTAGAGTATTATCCCAATGAAGTGAATGCCATCCAGAGCGCCATGACGGAGGGGACGTTCTTTCGCATCAAGGGTCATGTGCGTGATGTGCTGCACCTGGAAGGAATCACTCCTGGAGCAGAGATTGGCATTTATGCAGCTAACGGAGTTCAGAAGTATCTTGGCAAGGCAGATGGCAAGAATACGTCTGTGGATGTGTCGCGTCTGAGCCAGGGCGTCTATATCTTGCGCGTAGGCCGTCAGGCTGTAAAGTTTATCAAGGAATAGGGGGAGGACGCTATCATGAAGAAACTTTTATTGGCATTGGTTACCCTTGTCGCATGGAGCGTCAGTGCACAGGTTCCGCAGCAGTATGACACCCTGCGTATCACTACCACATATGGCCAGCAGTATAATTATCTCTTTGGCAATGTGAAGAGTCTTGAATTCCTGGACAACTCGAAAGTGTTCATCAACTTCTATGACAATTCGTTTGCCGGCTTCCCGTGGAGTGATGTGAAGTCTATACGTTTCCATAAC
>JAILBW010000092.1 GCA_024680695.1 Bacteroidaceae bacterium | reverse complement strand
TGCGCTTGATAGAGCCTGAAAGGGTTGTTTTGCCCCGTCTTCGCCGGAAAAAAGCCTTTCGAAGAGGGCCCAAAATGTGCCAAAAAGAGGGGAAACACACCATTTCTGCTACGAAAAGGGACTTTCTGAGGGGGAAAAGGCAGGGAAACGAGACTTCTCATTTTCGCCCGAAGGCAAAAAAACGCCTTTTTAGCCCCGTTCGCCGTTTGCCGTTTTTGAACCAAAAATGCCGTTTTTTGAAGCATCACCACCGACTTTTTCCAAAAAAGAGAGTGAAAAGACCGAAAAGACCCCACTAAAGCCATGAGTAAAGGGAGTCGCGAAACGCGACACCCTTGAGTTTCGGAATTAGTCCCGAAGGGACGGCAGACCACAGGCAGGGGTACCGCCCCTGCACAACGGCAAGACACAATAATTAGTGCCGAAGGTACGACAGAGAAACAAAAAAACAGGCAAGACTTGTATCAAAACGGGACTTTGCTGTATCAAAAAATGGCATTTCCAGTTTCAAAAACGCCACTTCGCTGTATCAAAAACGGGAATCTCAGTGTCAAAAACGCCCCCTCGCTGTATCAAAAATGGCAGGTTCAGTTTCAAACGCGACCTTGCGGTATCAAAAAATGATATTTTAGCAGCAGGCAGGAATCAATGCGGCAGCAAGCAGGAGCCTCTGCCGCAGCAAGCAGGAGCCTATGCGACAGCAAGCAGGAGTCTCTGCGGCAGCAAGCAAACCCCAACGCTGCCACTCTGTCAGTCACTTTCTGCATTTAGACCATTTTGTGTGGTAATGAAAGAAGTGAGTCCCCAACGACCAAAAATATTGTCGCCGGGGACTCGGGGGAAGGGAGAGGGTGACTAGTCGGACTCGAACCGACGACATTCAGAACCACAATCTGACGCTCTAACCAACTGAACTATAGTCACCATCTAAGTGATGCTACGGGAGGCCTTCCCGATTGCGAGTGCAAAGTTAATGCATTCTTGCGAAATGGCCAAGGATTTGGCGCGTTTTTTTCACTTTTAGTCGGAATAATACGTTTTTTTTGCTGCCGCCAGCGTGTTCTGCATCAGCATGCAGATGGTCATGGGGCCGACACCGCCTGGCACGGGGGTGATGTAGCTGCACAATGGAGCCACTTGTTCGAAATCGACATCGCCCGAGAGCCGGTAGCCCGACTTGCGGCTGGCGTCGGGTACGCGGGTGGTGCCTACGTCGATGACGACGGCTCCCGGCTTCACCATGTCCGCCTTGACAAAGCCGGGCTGTCCGATGGCTGCGATGAGGATGTCGGCCTGTCGGCATTCGTCGGCGAGCGTGGCGCTGTGGCTGTGGCAGACGACGACAGTGCTGTCGCCATATTGTTTTTGCATCATCAGCTGCGCCATCGGCTTGCCTACGATGTTGCTCCGCCCCAGAATGACGCAGCGGCGCCCGCTGGTGGGTATCTCGTAGCGTCGCAGCAGTTCGAGAATGCCGCGGGGCGTGGCGCTGATGTAGCAGGGGAGCCCGATGGCCATTCGGCCTACGTTGATGGGGTGGAAACCGTCGACGTCCTTGCGATAGTCGATGGCCTCGATGACGCGCTGTTCGTTGATGTGGCGCGGCAGTGGCAGCTGCACGATGAAGCCATCGACCTCGGCATCGGCATTCAGCGCAGCCACCTGTGCGAGCAGTTCGTCCTCGGTGATGTCGTCCTCGAAGCGTAGCAGTGTGCTGCGGAATCCGCAGGCCTCGCAGGCCAGCACTTTATTCTTCACGTAAGTCTCGCTGCCGCCATCGTGTCCTACGAGTATTGCTACCAGGTGGGGCGGACGCATTCCGTCGGCCGTCATGCGTTCCACCTCGCTTTTTATTTCGCTCTTTATCTGTGCGGCTGTGGCTTTTCCGTCTATTAGTTGCATTTGAGTTGGTGAGTTTTTGAGTTGGTGAGTTTTTGAGTTGATGAGTTTTTGAGAAATTACATCTTTGGCATGCGGCCCATCGGAGCGCGACCCTTCATCAGACCAGCCATTTGCGACATCTTGCTGCTGGTGAGCATCTTCATCATCTTGCGTGTCTGGTCGAACTGCTTGATGAAGCGGTTCACTTCCTGCACCGTGGTGCCGGAGCCTTTGGCAATGCGCATTCGGCGGCTGGTGTTCAGCAGTTCGGGGTGTTCGCGCTCATTGGGCGTCATGCTCTGGATGATGGCCTCGATGCTCTTGAATGCGTCGTCGTCGATGTCTATCTCCTTCATTGCCTTGCCGACACCGGGAATCATGCTGGCCAGGTCCTTCAGGTTGCCCATCTTCTTTATCTGCTGGATTTGCGTGTAGAAGTCGTTGAAGTCGAACTTGTTCTTCTTGATTCGCTGTTCCAGTCGGCGCGCCTCGGCCTCGTCGTATTGCTCTTGGGCGCGTTCGACGAGCGAAACGATGTCACCCATTCCCAGTATTCGGTCGGCCATTCGGCTGGGATGGAAGAGGTCGATGGCCTCCATCTTCTCGCCGGTGCCCACAAACTTGATGGGCTTATCGACGACGGTGCGGATGCTCAGAGCCGCTCCGCCGCGCGTATCGCCGTCGAGTTTTGTCAGTATGACACCAGTGTAGTCGAGCCGTTCGTTGAACTCGCGGGCGGTGTTTACTGCGTCCTGACCTGTCATGGCATCGACCACGAAGAGAATCTCGTCGGGCTGCACTGCATCGCGAATCTGCTGGATCTGCTGCATCAGTTCCTCGTCGATGGCCTGACGACCGGCTGTATCGACAATCAGGACATCGTTGGACTTTGCCCTTGCCTCGCGGATGGCGTTCTGTGCCACCAGTACGGGGTCGGTGGCACCCGGTTCCATATAGACTGGGACGCCCACTTGCTCGCCGAGGATGCGCAACTGTTCCATGGCAGCCGGACGGAAGGTATCGCAGGCGGCCAGAAGGGGACGCATGTGGCGCTTCTCCTTGAGCATCTTGGCCAGCTTGGCGCTCATCGTCGTCTTTCCGGCACCGTTCAGTCCGGCCATGAGGATGATGGCGGGGTGACCCTTGAGGTGCATCTCCTCGGTGTCGCCGCCCATGAGCAGAGCCAGCTCGTCGTGAACGATTTTCACCATCAGTTGCTGGGGCTTCACCGCCGTGAGTACGTTCTGTCCCAGTGCTTTCTGCTTCACCGTATCAGTGAAGCTTTTTGCCACTTTGTAGTTGACGTCGGCGTCGAGCAGTGCGCGGCGCACTTCTTTGAGCGTTTCCGCCACATTGATTTCAGTAATCTTGCCTTCGCCCTTCAGAATTTTGAATGAGCGTTCGAGGCGTTCGCTTAAATTCTCAAACATTTTCTATTTGTTTTGTTGTTGTTCGTTGTGTAATATCTTCTGTCTCAATTCGTCAAGTGTTCTTGCCTCTATGGGCTACCTTGCAAATCTGATAGTGCAGCGGTTGCCTTGCGAGTCCTCGGCCTGCGCCACATAGATGCCTGGCAGGAGTGGGGAGAGGCCTACGACCGAGTGGTTCGACCCTGTTTCTATCGTTCGGCTCAGCACTGCCTTGCCATCTGCGGCAAATATGCGAAGTCTGACGCTGGAGTGGCTTTCGCTCCTGATGTGCAGCGAATTGTCTGCCTGTGAGAGGCTCAGATCAGAAGCGTGGGTCAGCTGCAAGTTCTGCAGACCGTCGCCGCTCTGATTGGTGCCCAACCACTCCGTCGCATAGGAGTTCATGGCGTTTTCACGGCCAATGGTGGGGTGAGGCATACGGAACACCTGTTCGCCGCCGTCGGGGAAGCGTCCCACCGACTGCATTCCGTCGTGGGCGCAGTAGTTCAGCGTGTCGCTCCACGAGAGGTCGGAAGCCGTGAGCAGCACCATTGCGCCGTCGCTGTTTTCAAGTTTGAAACTTGCGTGCAGTTGGCTCTCCGAGGGCAACTTGTCGCACCAGACGATGTGGAATCCGTGGGCGGGCAGGATGGTGCTGACCTTCGCACCTTCGCCCGTGATGCAGCACTTCTGCGGATGGTCGGGGTTGTCGCTAAGGAACATGCCCTCGAGGTCCACGTCTTCGTCGGTGAGGTTGTACAATTCTATCCAGTCGTTCTTCTTGAAATATTCGTTTACGTAGATGCTGTTGCCGGCACTCACTTCGTTAATTACCACTTGTTTCCGCCCTCCCTTGCCATCGGCTCCCGTAGAGCGCTCGAAGCATGCTATCAGGTGCAGTGCATCCGTTGTTTCAGGCATCTCCATTTCGGGCTGGCCGCTGACACAATTTGTCGTCTCGCTGTCGAATACCTGATACCAGCCCACGAAACGGTAGCCCTGCGGAGCGGATGCCCTGAGCGTCACTGGGGGGAAGAGGGTGCCTGAGAAACGTCCGGTGGGAACCACCTGTCCATTCACCTGAAGGCGAGCGCAAGAGAGGTCGCTCTCGAGCAGGACTTGCTGTTCCTCGACCTTGTTCAACACCAGGGGGCGGTATTCTTTCAGCGACTGGATGAGCGGTGCCTGTCGCTTCTTCAAGGTGGAAATCAAGGAATTCGTAGTCTCCCAAGGCGAAACGTTGCGATTGTAGCCGTTGTCGTCGAGCAACTGCATGTCGTTCACTCGCGAAGCCAATCGCCGCATGATTTCCTCGCAGCGCGAAGGGTCGAATACCGATCCGACAACGAGGCAGAAGGTGTCGATGAAGTGTTTCCGAAACGTTTGATTCCTGAGCAGGTTGTGGAAAATGGTCACGACATCGATTTCCTGCGTGATTTGATTGACGGGGCCGTCAAACAGGACATGGAAGGTATAGGACTTTTTTCCTTCGAAGAGGAGGAACGGACTTTCCGTACGGAAACTGCTGTCTAAGTCGTAGAGGATGAAGCGATAGCGTCCGCCCTCCATTCTTGGTCGAAAACTCTTCAGATTGTTCTGCGGCCAGTCGGTGCAGCCCAGATAGAGTTCGACGGCAATGTAGTTGCAGAACTCGTCCACGTCAATCAACTCGCAGATTCTCTGGTACACTTTCTCGTCGAAAGCCATGCGGCTGAGGTTGTAGATCTTCTTCCATACAGTGTTGTCGCCGCATTGCTGGATGTAGGCCGAGTCGATGTTCATCTCGAAGAGGTCTATCTCGTCCTCGTCGAGTCCATAATTGGCATAGACATGATGCTTGTTGCTCGGTTCGCGCATATTGATTACACCCTTATAGACGCCGTTGATATAGTGGGCGACGGGCTGATATTCAAGATAGTCGATGTCCAGTCCGCTGGTTGCGACAATTTGCTGCAGGAAGGGGTCCTTCACACGGCACTTGTAATCGACATTGCCACCGTTGCGCATCTGCAGAGTCTTGTGGCGGAGGTAGGGCTTGGCTTCGAAGAAGGGGTAGTCCAGCGTCTTCTTTCCCTCATAGTATTTAGTGGCATGAATCTTGAACGAGTAGGGCGTATAGGCTCGGCTCCATCCGCCGCAGCGCTTTATCTCAGCCTCTTGGTTGATGAGCGGATGGCCCTTGGCATCGAGCAACTCGAAATTGCATGGGCGGTCCCAGTCCATATTCCAATTGCAGGCCACGCTCTGTCCCAAGCCAGGGCGTCCGTTCTTGCCTTTTACGAAGATACCGATCGAGTCGGAGTAGAGATTTTGCGGAGCACTCACCACAGACATGATGGGCAGTGTGAACTTCTTGTCGTCGAGGAGGAAACTGCGCGTAACGACTGGGCTTGAGAGGTAGCCTTCGCGGAAGAGTGCAAAGCGGAACACCGTCGAAGTGGTAATGACGAAATAGCCATTTGCGTTCTGGCTACCGTTCGTCGGTGTGGGAGCACTTCCGTCGGTGGTGTAACGAAGGATGCATCCCTCGGGGATTTCCACCCTGAAGACCATCCTGCCGCTGAAGAGTTGGCTTTCCTTTGAAACGACAGGGGGGGCCAGACGTTCAGTGCAGAATGGATTTCCCTTTGATCCTGTTCCTGACGAGACAGCGTCAGCTCCGTTCTGTCCTCCGGGCGTAGGTGAATTGCACAGACTCCAGGTGTCTCCGCCGTCAGTCGTGCGGGCAAAGCTGGCGCGAGGCGGAATGGGGGGATATGCCAATTCGGAAACAATAGTGCCCGATGGATTGCTCAGGCAGAAGCTGCCACCTTCGGGAGAAAGCTTCATTTTTATCTGACTTTGGCAGTACTTGTCGTGATGCTCGAACCACAGGACTTTATACCCTTTGGCTGGTACGATGATGTCGCGAGTGAAGCGAATCTTTCGTGGCTTGGCAGGATTATCGCTGACCCAATAGCCTATCAGGTTCATGCTGGCGGAAGTGCCGTTGTATATCTCTATCCACGAACCATAGTTCCAACTGGGATCCACATACTGGTCGAGGTTCGATACTTGTATTTCGTTGATACACAAACCGGACTCGTCCTCTGCGCGAAGCGGCAGGAGACTGACAATCAGCAGCAAGGTAGCAACGATGGATTTCATGTCGATGTGTAGTTTTTATGTTGTTAGTCTTTCATTGGATAGAAAATGGGGTAGGGCGGGCTTATGAATTCTCTAATACGACTTGCTCTACGAGCGGAATAACGACGCGGCTCAGCACCTGACCGTTCAGGAAGTGTTCACCCTCGAAGAGGATGAAGTGCTCTTCGCCATAATGCTTGCGGAAATCGGACTGACAATTCACTCGCCGATCGAGTGTGCCGAAGAGTCCGTAAACAAGCTTGCGTTCTTCGGCGTTTACGGCCGAAAAGGAATGTTTCTCTACCTCCTGAAACTCTTGAATGAGTTGTCGGTCGATACGAAAGTCGTGCGCTCCGTCGGCTCGTTTGTTCCGAAACTCTTGTTTCTTCATGCCGCCGAAAGTGAGCAGGCGGGCCATGTGGAATGAGGGGTTCACGAGAATGCGCTTTGTGCCGTAGAGTTGTTCAGCGTAGAGCGCACCCATACTGGTGGCGACAATGAGTTGCGGATTTTCACGCTCGACGGTCTCTTGCAGGAAGGAGATGGCTTCGAGGGGACTTACAGGAATGTCCGGACTCAAGACTGCAACATCTTTGGGGTAAAGATGATTGCGCATCTGAGTGGCAGTTCCACTACTGCCTGCCGATGCAAATCCATGGAGATATAGAACCTTTTTCATTTTCGCGCGTACATTTATAATAAATGGTTTAGCGGTTAGCTGATCAATGTTCAATGGTCAATGAATAAAATGTTCAATGGCTAAAACTATTTGCTGAACTTGATGGAACAACGGTTGCCGTCGTTGTCTTCAAGCTGTGCGACGTAGATACCTGGGGCGAGCGGGGAGATGGTGATGCGCTCATGGGGTGACGACATCTCCAACTGTTGGCTCAGGACGAGTTGGCCTCCAGTCGAATAGATGCGCAGAACGGGGTGCATGTCTTCTTCGCTCTTGATGATGAGTGCATCATGCGAATAGGCAAGGCTGATTCCGGCCATGTGGCTTTGTTTGAAGTCTATGCCGTCGGGATCTGTTGTCGTGGGCTCCCAACGAGTGGCGTAGGAACTCAGCATGTTCTCGTGGGCGATCGTGGGGTGGGGCATTACATACAGGCTGTCGCCCCCGTCGGGGAAGCGTCCCACGCTCTG
>JAILBW010000074.1 GCA_024680695.1 Bacteroidaceae bacterium | reverse complement strand
AGGGAAAGGCTAAAGCTCAGTTCAACTTGGGCGTAATGTATGCGAATGGCCAAGGTGTGCCACAGAGCGATGTCGAAGCTGCGAAGTGGTATCACAAGGCAGCGGGACAAGGAGATGCCGACGCGCAATGCAATCTGGGAGTAGCGTATGAATTTGGCAAGGGCGTACCGCAAGATTACGCTGAGGCAATAAAATTGTACCGTAATGCAGCCGAGCATGGACAAGCCAACGCTCAATTCCGTTTGGGTGTCGTATATGAAAAGGGCAAAGGAGTAAAGCAGAACTTTGTTGAGGCGGCGAAATGGTACCTTAAGTCGGCTGAGCGGGGATATGCCAATGCGCAATTAAACCTGAGTGCAATGTATTCTCTCGGGCAGGGAGTGGAAAAGAGCGATGTCGAAGCTGCAAAATGGTGTCGCAAAGCTGCCGAACAGGGGCATGCCACGGCTCAATATAATACAGGCGTGTTTTATGAGAAAGGCAAAGGCGTGCCGCAAGATTACGCAGAGGCCGTAAAATGGTATCGCAGGTCTGCCGAACAGGGGTATGCTACAGCTCAATTCAACTTGGGCGTAATGTACATGACTGGTCGTGGTGTGCCGCAGGATTTCGTCGAAGCTGCGAAGTGGTATCACAAGGCCGCGGAACAGGGAAAGGCTAAAGCTCAGTTCAACTTGGGCGTAATGTATGCGAATGGCCAAGGTGTGCCACAGGATTTCGCAGAGGCCGTGAAATGGTTCCGTAAGTCAGCCGATTCGGGATATTCCAAGGCTCAACAATATCTCGGTGGGATGTACGAAAATGGCGAGGGCGTGACAACTGATTATGCCGAAGCCGTGAAGTGGTATCGCAAGGCAGCCGAACAAGGAGATGCTAGAGCTCAATACTGTCTGGGCACGATGTATGATAGAGGGCTGAGCGTGCCGCAAAACTATTCAGAGGCTGCGAAATGGTATCGCAAGGCTGCGGAACAAGGAGATGCTGATGCGCAATGCAATCTGGGCTCATTGTATAATAATGGCCAAGGTGTGCCGCAGAGCTACACAAAAGCTGCGATGTGGCTAAGCAAGGCTGCCGAACAGGGAAACGCCGCCGCACAATGCTATCTTGGCATTCTGTATGAAAGTGGCCGTGGTGTGCCACAGAGCGATGCTGAGGCTGCAAAATGGTACCAAAAGGCAGCCGAGCAGGGACATGTCCAGGCTCAATGTAATCTGGGCTTGATGTATAATAAGGGGCGAGGGGTGCCGCTGGATTACGCAGAGGCGGCGAAATGGTATCGTAAGGCTGCCGAACAGGGTGATGCTCTCTCGCAATGCAACCTTGCCATAATACTTGAAAACGTGCCAAGCTTGCAGGACTACCCCGAGGCTGTGAAATGGTATCGCAAGGCTGCCGAACAGGGTGATGCTCTCTCGCAGTATAATCTGGGGTTGATGTATGTAAGGGGGCGTGGTGTGCCTCCTAATTTTACCGAAGCTGCAAAGTGGTACTTAAAAGCTGCCGAGCAAGGACATGCCGATGCCCAATGCAATCTGGGTGAGCTGTATTATGCGGGCCGTGGTGTGACTCAGAGTTTTGCCGAGGCCGAGAAATGGTATCGCAGGGCAGCCGAGCAAGATCATGAAAGAGCCCGAGTCTTATTAAGGTTAATGGGAAAATAATCGTAGTATTTGTTTCCGAGTGCCTGAACTCCACATTCGCCAAGTGGACTGAAAATGTCTGAATGCTATTGGATAGAGTGGTTCACGTAGGTCTTTTATCTTCTTATTTTATCGTAGCACCACTTGGTCGCCTGCCTCGCGGGCGAGTTGTTCGGAGAGGTGTTTTAGGTCGTTGTAGCGTGCCATAAGCTTACGGAACGCGTCGCGGTCTTTCAGCAGTTCGGTTTTCTTGGTCTGCTCGATGAGCTGTTTCATCTCGCTGCGCACATGGGCCAGCTTCAGGCAGGCAACCAATGGAGGTACTGCCTCGGCGAGGTGTGTGGCGGCGGGTTGGCCGTGGAGGCGGCTCAGCTGTTCGCGGTCGGTGGATAAGTCGAAGGCCAGACTGTTGATGCGTGGGTCGGGGTGCGAGAGGAAATAGTGTTCGGCTGCGAAGTTGTCGTCCTTGATGTGCTGCATGGCCTCGGCAAGCATTTGTCGATAGAGGGGGTTGTGGAACTGGGTGTTGTCGCCATCGAGGCTGTAGTGGATGTATTCGACGACGGTAAGGGAAATCTCGTGCCCCTCTTCGTCCTCGACGACACCCATCGGCTGCTCACCGTACCGTACCAGCATCTGCATGATGGGAGTCTCAAATATATCTAAAGATGGGCCAAAGAAATTTGTCAGAATGGGTTTGCTGCTTTCCTCTTCTTTGCCCTCTGTTTCCTTATGGTTTTCAGTTGATATACCAATCCTTTCTTTCCTTTCTTCCTCTCTCCTCTTCTCATCCTGTATTTTCCTTATTTGTTTTTTGACAGCTTCTGCAATAAGGTCTTCCTTAGCTTGTAATTGTTCGGCGGCTTGATGAACATATAGGTCTCGACTAATGGCTTCAGGGATCGCAGCAATGCTCTCCACGATTTTATTAATGAGATTGTTGAGTTTTGTCGTATCTCCGTTTGCTTCTTTAATTAGCAAATTCGTCTTGAAGTGGATGAAATCGACCTGATGCGTCTTGAGGTATTCCTGATACTCTGTGGCGTTGTGCTTTCGGGCGAAGCTGTCGGGGTCGTCGCCGTCGGGCAGGAGGAGAAGCTTTACGTCCATCCCCTCGGCGAGCAACATGTCGATGCCGCGTTCGCTGGCGTGGATGCCTGCTTCGTCGCCGTCGAAGATGACGGTGATGTTGGCGGTCATGCGGTGGATGAGCCGTATCTGGTCGGTAGTGAGTGCCGTGCCCGACGAGGCCACCACGTTTTCGACACCCATCTGATGCATAGCCATCACGTCGGTATAGCCCTCGACGAGGTAGCAGAGATCCTGACGGCGTATGGCCTCCTTGGCCTGATACAGTCCGAAGAGTTCTTTGCGCTTGCTGTAGATGATGCTCTCGGGTGAGTTGAGGTATTTCACGTTCACGCCCTTCGTGGCGGCATCGAGTACGCGTCCGCCAAAGCCTGCCACCCGTCCGCTGATGGTGAAGATGGGCCAGATGACCCGGCCGCGGAAGCGGTCGCGCCACGAGCCGTTCTCGTTCTTGATACACAGGCCGGTGCCCACGCTGTTTTTGGGTTCGCGTTCGTCGATGGTGTTTACGAGATACTTTTCCTGATATCCGGCCTTGAGTGCATCGGCAGCCATGCTCTGTGTGCGGCTGTCGGGACAATAGCCCAGTTGGAAGCGCTGGATGATGTCGTCGCGGAAGCCTCGTCCACGGAAGTAGGCCAGTCCGATGGCGCGTCCGTCGTCGGTCTCGAGGAGTTGGTGTCGAAACCAGTCGCGCGCCCATTCGTTGACGATGAACATGCTGTCGCGGTCGCCCTGCGATTGCCGTTCCTCGGGCGTCAGTTCCTTTTCTTCGATGGGGATGCCGTACTTTCGTGCCAGATAGCGGAGAGCTTCGGGATAGCTGAGTTGTTCGTGCTCCATGATGAAGCCCACGGGGTTGCCGCCCTTGCCGCAGGCGAAGCACTTGCAGTAATTCTTGGCTGGCGACACCATGAACGAAGGCGTGCGGTCGTCGTGGAAGGGGCATAGACCTTTCAAGTTGGCCCCTGCGCGGCGCAGCGTGACGAAGTCTGACACGACATCAACGATGTTCGCGGCATCCATTATCTTATCGACGGTCGCTCGGTCTATCATGAAGCCTCTTTTTTTTTATGGTGTCATGTCGGAACTTAATCCTCTTCCTCCATGTCAAAGTCGAAGTCGGCGAAGAAGGTGGGCGCGTCGCCCGTGAACTCGTCCAGACTGCGGCGCTCCTTCTTCGTGGGGCGTCCGGTTCCCTTGGCACGGCCTGCGAACCCACTAATCTTGCTCATCTCCAGCAGTTCGTATTGTTCGGGGGCTGTCACATTCTCCAGTATCTCCGGCAGCATCTTTGCGCCGACGCGTTTCTCGATGGGTTGCAGCACTCGGAAACTATAGGTGATGGGTGGCTTTCGTACATCGATGATGTCGCCGGCCTTCACCATGCGGCTGGCCTTGAGCTGTATGCCGTGCATGGCTACCTGTCCTTTTCGACAGGCGGCTATCGCCAGGGTGCGCGTCTTGAAGATGCGTGCCGCCCACAGCCATTTGTCTATGCGTGCCTCGGTGTTCAAGGGATCAAATGTTCAAGGGTCACTCCGCCACCAGTCGGCAGATGTTCACGACAGTCATCATTGCCTTCTCCATGCTCTGGATGGGCACGAATTCATTACGCCCGTGGAAATTGAGTCCGCCGGCGAAGATGTTGGGGCAGGGGAGTCCCTTGAAGGAGAGCTGGGCGCCGTCGGTGCCGCCTCGGATGGGCACTACTTGGCAGAAACCGCAGGCCTCCTCGATGGCGCGGCGGGCGATGTCGATGATGTGAGGCTTGTCCTGCAGCTTCTCGAGCATGTTGTAATACTGGTCTTTGAGCGCAGGCGTTACCGTGCCGGCACCATAGCGGGCGTTCATCTTCTCGGCGGCGTCCAGAATCATCTGCTTGCGCTTGCCGAAGATGTCCCTGTTGTGGTCGCGGATGATATAGGAAAGCGTAGCCTCCTCGACCGTAGCCTCGATGCTGCAAAGATGGAAGAAGCCCTCGTAACCCTCGGTGGTGCCGGGTGTCTCGTCCTTGGGCAGCAGGCCGATAAACTCGCTGGCAAGCAGGCAGGCGTTTATCATCTTTCCCTTGGCATAGCCGGGATGCACATTGCGACCCCTGATGCGTATCTTGGCACCGGCGGCATTGAAGTTCTCGTACTCCAGTTCTCCTACCTCGCCGCCATCCATCGTGTAGGCCCATTCGCAGCCGAACTTCTCCACGTCGAACAGGTGGGCGCCTGCGCCAATCTCCTCGTCGGGATTGAATGCGATGCGAATCTTTCCGTGCTCAATCTCGGGATGAGCCATCAGATAGGTCATGGCTGTGACAATCTCGGCGATACCTGCCTTGTCGTCGGCTCCCAGCAACGTGCGACCGTCGGTGACGATGAGGTCTTCGCCGACGTGGGTCTTCAGTTCCGGGAAGCGGGCTACGTCGGTCGTGATGGCCAGTTCCTCGTTCAGGAGGATGTCGTTACCGTCGTAGTTGCGGATGATGCGTGGCTTGATGTCGGCACCGCTGCAGTCGGGACTTGTATCCATGTGGGCGATGAAGCCGATGGTTGGAATATCCCTTTCGGTATTGGCGGGCAATGTGGCATAGACGTAGGCATGTTCGTCCATCTCCACCTCCTTCAGGCCGAGCGCCTGCAGTTCGTCCTTCAGATAGCGGGCCAAGGCAAACTGTTTGTCGGTACTGGGGCACGAAGCCTCGTTCTCTTCACTGGACTGTGTGTCGAAAGACACATACTTTAGAAATCTGTCAACTAATTCCATTTTCACTTATTATTGTAGTTGCACATTGCGAATTGCATTCCGCTGAGCGCAAATGCCTTGATGGCTTCGCATGCCGTCGGCACCTTGTCGTTCACCACTTGCTCCTCCTCCGGCATGAACGGACTCAGGACAAAATTGACCTGAGCGCCGCGCGGAAAATCATTTCCGATGCCGAATCGTAGACGGTTGTATCCCTGTGTGCCAAGTACTTGTGCAATGTGTCGCAGACCATTGTGTCCGCCATCGCTGCCTCCGGGCTTCATGCGGATGGTGCCGATGGGGAGGCTCAGGTCGTCTACGACGACGAGCAGGTTCTCGATGTGCACCTTCTCCTTCTCCATCCAGTAGCGCACGGCATTGCCGCTCAGGTTCATGTAGGTGGACGGCTTCAGGAGCACCAGTTCGGCATTCTTCACCCGCATGTGGGCCACGAAGCCATATCGTCGGTCCTCAAAAACAATATTGGACGCCTTAGCCAGGGCGTCCAATACTCTAAATCCGATATTGTGGCGGGTGCCATCGTATTCGAAGCCGATGTTTCCCAGCCCTGTTATCAGGTACTTCATTCAGTTGGTGGAGTCGGAGGTGAGATTATTCTTCCTTCTTGGCTGCAGCACTCATGGCGCTACGTGTCATCTTCACCTGACAAACCACAACGCTCGGGCTGGTGATGAGCTCCAGACCCTCGAACTTGAGTTCGGCCACCTTGATCGTCTTGCCCAGACCCAGATTGGTCACGTCGATGTCAAGTGTTTCGGGAATCTGAGTGTAGGGAGCGCGCACCTTCAGCTTTCGCACATTGGCAGCCAGCTTACCACCAGCCTTGACACCCTCGGCCAGACCGGAGAGCTTGATGGGCACTTCCATGACGATGGGTTTGTCCTCGGTAATCTCGAGGAAGTCCACATGCAGCAGCCTGTCTGTAACGGGGTGGAACTGCAATTCCTTCATGATGGCCTTGCACTCCTTGCCGTCGATGTTGAGGTTCACGCTGTAAATCTCCGGGGTATAAACCAACTTGCGGAGGCCTTCCTGAGTTACCGTGAAGCTCTGTGCTACCGGATTACCGTTCTCGTCCTTCTGGACACCATACAGGTTACAGGGCACTGCGCCTGCCTTACGAATCTCGCGTGCACCCTTCTTGCCGTTTGCTACGCGGGCGGTGCCTTGTACGTCGATACTTTTCATTTTGTTTTTTTGTGTTTTGTGTTACTCTAAATTAAGTCTCTTTTTGCTTAATTCGCCATCACACGGCTGCAAAAGCGGCGCAAAGTTACGCTTTTTTGTCGAATCCTCAAAATTCCAAGTCTATTTTTATTTCATCTTCGTCAATATCGGCCATTTCGGGGGCGATATCGAGCGATGCCTCCTCCTTTTCGGGCGTTCCCTCGATGAAATCCATCGCCTCCACCAGACTGTCGCGGAACTTCTGGAAGTCCTCGCGGTAGATGAAGATTTTGTGCTTCTCGTAGTTCACTTGCGGCGACTCCATACTGCCGGTCAGAATCTTCTTACTTTCCGTAATGCTCAGGTACATTTCCTCTTTGCGGTTCTGCTTCACGTCAATGTAATAAATACGTTGTCCGGCCTTTACTGTTTTCGAGAATAGAATGTCTCGTTCTTTACTCTCGGATGCTTTCTTGCTATCTTCCATAATACATTATTTGTTTATTCGCTGCCAAAATTCTCCATAATTTCTTAATCTGCCAAAAAAAAACGCAAAAAATGTCTCTATTTGGCGTAAAATACGTAATTTTGTGGGTCTTTTCAAGTTGTTTGACATGATAAATCGTGAAATTATACGACAAAAAGTCGTCCAAATAGTATATTCCTACTATCAGCAGGGTGACTCTCGCCCCGATCGGGCGGAGAAGGAATTGCTCATGAGTATGTCGAAAGCCTATGAGCTCTATAACTACATGTTGCTCCTGTTGGTCGAGATGAATCGAGTGGCGCTGCGGATATACCAAATGCGACAGTCGCGTCTGACTCGTCTTGGGAGTTACGAGACGGAGAACGCAAGGTTCGTCAACAACCGCTTCATGTTGCAGATGGAGTCGAATCGCCAGCTGATGGAGTTCCGGGAGAATCACAACCGCTTTTGGGCCGACTTGGAGGAATTCGTCCGCTCGCTCTACCTGAAGGTCGAGGAACAGGACTTCTATAAGGAATATATGAGCCGTCGCAGTTCCTCCTTTGCCGAGGACCGCGAGGTGTGGCGCCTCATCTATCGCCAGCTGATATGCAATAACGACGAACTCGATGCCTTGCTCGAGGAGCAGAGTCTTTATTGGAACGACGACAAGACGGTGGTCGATACCTTTGTCCTGAAGACCCTCAACCGCTTCACGGAGCAGTCGTCGCCTGATATGCCACTGCTTCCCGAGTTCCGCGACGATGCCGACCGCGAGTTTGCCATCCGCCTGTTGCGCCGCACCTTGGCGAATGCCGAATATCTGCAGAGCCTCATTGCCGGCAGCACTCGTCGCTGGGACGTCGAGCGCGTAGCCTTGATGGACCGCGTCATCATGCAGGTAGCCTTGGCCGAAATCACTTCTTTCCCCACCATCCCGCTCGGCGTCAGCATTAACGAGTACGTCGAACTCGCCAAGACCTACAGCACGCCCAAGAGCGGCAAGTATGTCAATGCCTCGCTCGATCACATCTCCAAGCAACTCATCGAGGAGAAAAAACTTGTGAAGGCTGAGACTGCGACCACACAAGACAATGATAATTAATTCCTAAACGATACACATTATGATTTTAATGCAAGCAGCCACAGGCACCGCCGGCTCTTTTCTGGCCAGCCCCTTTTTGATGATTCTGCTGGTTTTCATCATCGCATGGTTCTTCATGATTCGTCCGCAGCAGAAGCGGCAGAAGGAAATCCAGAAGTTCCGTAATAGCATTGCCGTGGGGCAGAACATCGTAACAGCCGGTGGCATTTACGGCACCGTCCGCGCCATTGACGAGACAGATAATGCGCTGATAATCGAGGTGGCCAATGGCGTGAAGATTAAGGTCGACCGTAACTCTGTGTACGCTCAGGCACAGCCCACACAGTAAGCGTCTCCTTCTCCGTGTGGCTCGGCTTTGCCTGCCTTCCCTCTCTGCAATGGTGGGTTCTGAGAATTAGCTCTGAACGGCTGTCAGTCTGCGTCGGAGCGGATTTGGCTTGGAGCCAAAGATGGCTAAAAGAGAGGCTGGAGCAGGCGAAGATTGTTGTCCACTGGATTTAATGATTTGGAACACACCTGATTCATGATCCCTCGCCGCATAAAACAGCAATTGCAGGGGGCCCGGAGTTTCTTCGGCAAAGAACAGCGCGGAAAACTCAGGGTGTTCTTCCTGTGTCTCGTCATTTCGGCATCCTTCTGGTTTGTCACGGAATTGCGCGACACGTTCGAGACGGAAATCGACATCCCCTTGGTGCTTACCGGTGTGCCCGACAACGTCCGCATCACCACTCCCTTGCCCGATAATATATATGTTTCCGTGCGCGATAAGGGCACCACTCTTGTGGGCTACCAATGGCGCCGTCGGACGATGCATCCCCTAGAATTCGATTTCCGGGACTATGACAACGGCGCTGTGAGTGGTCGGGGACAGATCGCGCCAGCTGAAGTGCTGCGAATGGTGCAGCATCAACTCGTTGCCACTACGCAGATACAGGGCATTCGTCCCGACACGCTCGAGTTCTACTACAACCGCGGGCTATGCTATCGGCTCCCAGTGCGGCCGCAGGGCACCTTCCTCCCGTCGGCCCAGACCTACATCCAGAGCATCTCCGTGACGCCCGATTCGGTGGACGTCTATGCTCCGGCCTCGGTGTTGGACACGATGCGCTATGCCTATACGCAGGCACTCTCGCTGACTGGCCTCTCCAAGTCGGCTTCGCGTCCCGTCAATCTGATGTCAATCCGTGGGGTGAAGTATGAGCCTGACGAGGTAAACGTGGAGATCAGCGTCGATTTCTATGTCGAGAAGACGCTCCAAGTGCCCATCATCGGACTTAATTTCCCGCCCGACTATCGCCTGCGCACTTTCCCCTCCCATGCCTCGGTCACGTTTCGTGCCGGCTCGGTGCGGGTAAAGGACGTCACGGCGGATAATTTCGTGCTGGCCTTCACCTACGAGGAACTGATGCAGAACGAGGCAGATAAACTCACCCTCCATCTGAAGTCGCTTCCGTCGGGAGTCTCCAATGTGCGCATCACACCTCAGGATGTCGATTACCTCATCGAATCGACTGGCAGTTCACCCGAAGTCTCACCATCGCCATGACGGGAATAGGCGTAAGACTCAAAAGTTCAAAGGTTCAAGAGGTCAAGGGTTGGCCTCACCCTGACCCTCTCCTAAAGGAGAAGGATTTGGATGCTGAGGAGATGGGAAGTCTCCTCCTTCAGGAAGAGATTTAGAGGAGGCAGGTCAATGTTCAATGGTCAATGAATGAAATGTTCAATGTTACTGTTAGGCATCACAGGCGGTATAGGTAGCGGGAAAAGCTATGTAGCTCATCTCATGCAATCCCATTGGGGCATTCCCGTTTACGATTGCGATGCAGCGGCGCGACGTCTGGAGAACGACGACCCACTGCTGCGCGCCGCACTTGTCAAGGCCGCAGGGCCAGAGGTGTACGATGCCCGGAGCGGACAACTCGCACGCTCCGTCTTGGCACGCTTCCTCTTTACCAGCGACGAGAATGCGGCGGTCGTGAATCGAATTGTCCATCCGGCTGTGCAGCGCGACCTGCTGCGATGGGCCGAAGGGCAGGCTGCCCATCTGTTGGCTGTGGAGAGCGCCATCCTCTACGAGAGCGGCTTCGATGCGATGGTGGACCGCGTCATCTTTGTGGATGCTCCGGATGAAGTCCGACTGCTTCGCGCTATGCAGCGTGACGGGGCTTCGCGCTCACAGATTGCAGCCCGAATGGCTCGGCAGGACAGTGCCCGTTACAAGGCCGGTGCGCACTACCTGATTCGAAATGATGCCTGCACCACGACCGACGAACTCATCGCGCAGATTGCTGCTATCCCAGAAATCTCTCAACTCCAAAAACTGTGAATACTCAATAATATGAACCGACGTACTTTCATGGGAATGGCAGGCACCGCCCTACTGGCTGCCGGACAGGATGCTGCTGCCCGCCGAGCACCATCGGCCTATACCCCAACCACGGAACAGGCGGCTGCCGACGGCATTCGAGTGCGCTTCCTTGGCACTGGTGCTGCTGACTGGAACGGACGCGACGAGCGCGGCGAACTGCGCCGACTCTCCAGCATCCTGATTGACGGTCATGTCCTCATCGACTTCACGCAGACAGCTGCTGACATGCTGCCCGCCGACTGCCATCCCGATGTCATCTTCTACACCCACTCCCACGGCGACCACTACCGCCCCGAAGCGGCGCTCTCGCTGGGCTCCATCCGTAAGGTCTATCTCAGCCAAACTTGGTATGACATTGCCGTCTCCGAGTTTGCCGCAGCGGCGCGCAAGCTCGGTGTCGCCATGCCCAAGATAATCCCTGTCTGCATCGGGCAGGAAGTGCAGGTGGGCAATCTCTGCGTCCATCCTCTTCCGGCCAATCATGCTACGGGTCACATCCTCGAACAGACGCTCATCTACCTCGTCGAAAAGGGCACCTCGCGCCTGCTCTACGCTACCGACACCGGCGGACTCATGGCAGTGGCGGCGCGCCTGGCTGGTATCGATGCACACGCTAAGGGCGAGCCTATCACCGGGCTCATCATGGAGGCCACGATGGGAATGGAGCATGAAGTCGATTTTCGACTTTACGCCCACTCTAGTGTGGCCACCGTCGAGCGGACGGCGCAGGTGCTTGCCGAGACGAAACGCTATGCACCCAAGACTGCCGGACAGCCCGTATTCCTCACCCACATGGCTCGCACCCTCCACGGCACTCAGGCCGAGCTCGACGCCCAGCTCCCGCCCTCGCTTCGTGCTGCCTACGACGGCCTCGAAGTAGTATTTTGAGTGAGATTCAAGAGAGAGAGGAAAAAAATCAAGAAGTCAATCCTTAAAATCCAAGAATTCTTAAATCCTAAAATCAAAGATATGTTAGAGACAATCTTAGCAATCTCGGGCAAGCCCGGCCTCTTCCGTCTGGTGTCCCGCGGAAATCAGAACCTTATTGTGGAGACGCTCGATGCGCAGAAGAAACGCATGCCTGCATTCGCTGCCGACAAGGTAATCTCGTTGGCCGACATCGCTATGTACACCGACGACGAGGAAGTGCCTCTGCGCCAGGTGTTCAAGAGCATTCAGACGAAGGAGAACGGCGGCCCTGCCTCGCTCAATCCCAAGACAGCCTCGCGCGTCGAACTCATGAGCTACCTCGGCGAGGTGCTGCCCAATTTCGACCGCGACCACGTCTATCCCACCGACGTCAAGAAGCTCCTTCAGTGGTACAACATCCTCATTGCTAACGGTATCACCGACTTCGAGGAAGCTCTGCAGGAAACACAGGGCGACAACGTGGACGACCGCAAGGGAGAGGATTGACTAAATGTCAATCCGTGCCCGTTGTCGGGGAGGCCAGTGCTGTGGCCGACGGAGGGTAAACGTGGACGACCGAAGGGAGAAGCTCAAGGTATGTTTCTGCCTACATCAGTACGAGGCCGGCCAGACCGCAGAGGACGATGATGCGAATGGGACTCATCTTGTAGACATGCTGGCTGATGAAGGCAAAGGCGAAGAGGAGGATGCTGACGCTGAACTGCCAGGGCGACTGGCTCCAGCTGCCGAAATTCTCCTCGTTCATGAGCAGCAGGGCGGCGGCAGCCAGCAGGCCGACCACTGCGGGACGAAGGCCCGAGAAGGTGTGCTCGACGGCCGGGTGCTTGTAGTATCGGAGCAGGAAGCGGCTGATAATGAGCATCAGTATGAAGCTGGGCAACACCACTGCGAAGGTGGCCACCGCGCTGCCCGCTACGCCCCATGCGTGACTGTAGCCAGCATTGACGACGCTGCAGTAGCCCACGTAGGTGGCGCTGTTGATGCCAATGGGGCCGGGAGTGCTCTGGCTGATGGCCACGATGTCGGTGAACTCGCCCGTCGACAGCCAATGGTAGCGGTTCACAATCTCGCTCTGAATCATGGATATCATCGCATATCCCCCTCCGAAGCCGAAGAGGCCGATGAGGAAGAAAGTCCAGAAGAGACGCAGTAGAAGCAGTACCATATTATTCTATTCCTTAATGTATTGTCCATAGACATAGCCGCCGATGCCAGCCAGCATGATGACATAGATGGGACTCACGCCAAGCAGCCAGATAGCGATGGCCGCCACCACGGGGATCCAGACGTTGTAGCGGTTGACTTTCGCACTCTTCGCCATGCGGAAGACGGGAGCCGCGATGAGGGCCACCACTGCGGGGCGGATGCCGCGAAATATGCGCTCGACTATCTCGTTGTCGCGGAACTGGCGAAACACCAGTGCGATGGCGAGGATGATGATGAACGAAGGCAGCACGGCCCCAAGGGTGCAAGCGAGTGCACCGAGTGTGCCGCGTCGTCGGTAGCCGATGAAGATGCTGATGTTCACCGCGAAGATGCCGGGGCACGACTGTGCCACAGCGATCAGGTCGATGAGCTCCTCGGCGCTGACCCATGCCTTGCGTCGCACCACTTGCTCCTCGATGAGCGGAATCATGGCGTAGCCTCCTCCGATGGTGAAGAGGCCGATGCGCATGAAGGTGAAAAACATCTCGAACATCTGTTTGTTATTTTTTTGTTGACCATTGACCATTACGCCCTCAGCGTCCCCTCTCTCTTGGAGAGGGTTGGGGGAGGCTCGCTAACCGCTAACCGTCTTTACCCTTTACTTCCCATTATCCACTTGCGTGCATTGACGAAGGCTTCGATCCAGGGCGTCACCTCGTCGGTCAGCCGTCGCTCAGCGGGATAGTAGCCACACTGCCATGGGAAGAAGGCGCGCTCCAGATGGGGCATCATAGCTAGATGACGACCGTCTGCCGAGCAGATGCCTGCGGCCGAGCAGTCGCTGCCGTTGGGGTTGGCGGGATAGCCTGCGTAGCTGTATTTCAGTACGATGTGGTGGTCTGTCTCCTTGCCGGGCAGCGAGAACTTGCCTTCTCCATGAGCCAGCCAGATGCCGAGCTTCGCACCGCCGAGGCTGCCGAGCAGGACGCTCTCGTTGGGCTGCACCGTGAGACCGAGGAAGCCCGATTCGAATTTCCGCGAGTCGTTGTGCAGCATCTTGGGCATCGGGGCGTTCTCTGAGCCCTCCGGGTTTCTGCCCAGAAGTCCCAGCTCGACCATGAGCTGGCATCCGTTGCAGACGCCGAGCGAGAGTGTGTCGGGGCGGCTGTAGAAGCGGTCGAGCGTCTCCTTCGCTTTGGGATTGTAGAGGAATGCGCCTGCCCATCCCTTTGCCGAGCCGAGCACGTCGCTGTTCGAGAATCCGCCGCAGAAGACGATGAAGTTCACGTCGTCGAGTGTCTCGCGTCCGGTGATGAGGTCGGTCATCATGACGTCTTTCACGTCGAAGCCAGCCAGGTAGAGCATGTAGGCCATCTCTCGTTCGCCGTTGGTGCCCTTCTCGCGGATGATGGCGGCGTGGATGCCGCTGGGCAGCCGTCGGTCGGGGCTGAGGCCGTATTGGGCGAGCTTGCCGGTGAATGTCTGTGGCAGCTTCCACTGCAGGGGCTGCTTCTTGTAGTTCCTAAAGCGTTCGTCGGCCTTGCCGTTCATGGTCTGCTTGCGGTCGAGCTGGCGCGATGTCTCGTACCAGATGTCGCGCAGGCGGTCGATGTCGAGGGTCCATGCCTTCGGAGCCTCCGTGCCGTAGATCAGTCGCAGAGTGCGCTCGCCGGTGGGTTGTCCGAGGCGCAGGAAGCCTACGCCGCGCTCTTTCATCAGCTTCTGGAACTCTTTGTCGTGTTCGGGACTAATCTGCACCACGATGCCGGGATTCTCGGCAAACGCTGCCTTCAGGATGTCGTCGTGGCCCAGTCCGCGCAGGTCGGCCTGCAGTCCGCCGTTGCTGTTGGCGAAACACATCTCGAGCAGGCAGGTGACGAGACCTCCGGCCGAAATGTCGTGTCCGGCCATCACCCATCCGTTGCGGATGCATTCCTGTACGGCATTGAAAGCGTCGGCAAAGTAGGACGCATCCTTCACCGTGGGCACCTCGTCGCCGACGAAGCCCAGCGATTGTGCGAAGGCCGAGCCGCCGAGCTGCAGCGGGCAGAAGGAGAAATCGATGTGGTAGAGCGCTGCCTTCGGGTCGTTCGCCACCACAGGTGCCACCACCTTGCGAATGTCGCTCACCTGTCCGCCGGCCGATACGATGACCGTGCCCGGACTGATAATCTTTGTGCCGTCGGGGTACTTCTGCGTCATGGACAGCGAGTCTTTGCCCGTCGGCACGTTGATGCCAAGTTGGCAGCAGAATTCCGACAATGCTTCGACGGCGCGGTAGAGGCGTGCATCCTCGCCCTTCTGTGCGCGGCAGGGCCACATCCAGTTGGCGCTGAGGCTGACACTGTCAAGCCCCTCCTCGAGCGGTGCCCAGACGATGTTCGTGAGTGCCTCGGCCACGGAGAGCACGCTTCCGGCAGCGGGGTCGGCCAGTGCGGCCTGAGGGGCATGGCCCAGTGCGGTAGCAATACCCTTGCGGCCACGGTAGTCGAGGGCCACCACACCGCAGTCGGAGAGCGGCAGTTGCAGCTCGCCCTGACACTGCTGGCGAGCCACCTTGCCCGTCACGGAGCGGTCCACCTTATTCGTGAGCCAGTCCTTACAGGCGACAGCCTCCAGCTGGAGGACGTTCTCGAGGTGGGCGGTAAGGGCTTTTGGGTCTTTAAGGTCTTTAAGGTCTTTGGGGGCATAGTGGCGCTCGACGGTCTCGTCGACCATGACGGTCTTTGGCGAGTGGCCGAACATCTGTGCTACGTCGAGGTCGAAGGGTCTCACGCCGTCGCCCTGCTCGAAGGCGAAGTGTGCGTCGCCGGTGGTCTCGCCAACCACGTAGAGCGGTGCACGCTCGCGCTCGGCGATGCGACGCACGTGTTCGATATGCTTCTCGTCGATGAGCAGTCCCATGCGCTCCTGGCTCTCGTTGGCGATGATCTCTTTGGCCGAGAGTGTGGGGTCGCCGATGGGTAGCTTGGTCATGTCGATGAGTCCGCCGCAGTCCTCCACCAGTTCGGAGAGGCAGTTGACGTGTCCGGCCGAGCCGTGGTCGTGGATGCTGACTACGGGGTTGACGTCCTCCTCGCAGAGCGCGCGCACGAGGTTGTTGGCTCGCTTCTGCATCTCGGGGTTGGCGCGCTGCACGGCGTTCAGTTCGATGCCGCTGCTGTAGCGTCCCGTCTCGACGCTCGACACGCTGCCTCCGCCCAGTCCGATGCGATAGTTGTCACCGCCTACTACGACGATCTTGTTGCCCTTCTGCGGCGTGCCCTTCAGGCAGTCGCGCTTCGTGCCGTATCCTACTCCGCCGGCCAGCATGATCACCTTGTCGTAGCCGTACAGCTCGCCGTTCTCCTCGTGTTCGAAGGTGAGCACCGAGCCCGTGATGAGCGGCTGTCCAAACTTGTTGCCGAAGTCGCTGGCGCCGTTCGATGCCTTGATGAGTATCTGTTCGGGTGTCTGGTAGAGCCACGGCCGGGGCGCGATGGCTCCCCGGCGCGGTGCGCCGGAGGGTAGGGTGGTGGAGGGGTAGCTGGTCATGTAGACGGCTGTGCCTGCGATGGGCCACGAGCCGGTGCCGCCGCCCATGCGGTCGCGTATCTCGCCGCCGGTGCCCGTCGATGCGCCGTTGAAGGGCTCCACGGTGGTCGGGAAGTTGTGTGTCTCGGCCTTCAGGCTGATGACGCTCTCGATGTCCTTCACGCGGAACCAGTCGCTCGTGGCGTGGTCGGCCGGTGCAAATTGCTCCACCACGGGCCCTTCGGCGAAGGCTACGTTGTCCTTGTAGGCCGAGATGATGTGGTGGGGATTCTCGCGCGTCGTGCGCTTGATCATTTGGAACAGGCTGCTCTCCTTCTCCTCGCCGTCGATGATGAAGGTGCCGCCGAAGATCTTGTGGCGGCAGTGCTCGCTGTTTATCTGTGCGAATCCGAACACCTCGCTGTCCGTCAGCTTGCGTCCCAGCTGCGCCTCGACGTCGTGCAGGTACTGAATCTCCTCGGGCGAGAGTGCGAGGCCCTCCTGTTCGTTGTATTCCTCCAAGTTGCTGATATGCTGTATGGTAGCCGGCTCTATGTCGATGTTGAAGATGTGCTGGTCGAGTCCCTCGTACATGCGTTGCAGCATGGGGTCGTAGTCGGCGTCGGCGCTCCCGACGGGGAAGTACTCCTCGATGCGCATGATGCCGCTGATGGCCATGTTCTGTGTGATCTCCACCGCATTGGTGCTCCA
>JAILBW010000073.1 GCA_024680695.1 Bacteroidaceae bacterium | reverse complement strand
CGGGAAAGTCCATGCAAGTTATTCGCAGCCTTTGCATTTAGATATTGCACAAAGTGGGTGTGGAAGAAAACTGCTAAAACTTTTGGCTTTTCGCTCGTTTCTTCGTATCTTTGTGCCCGATATTGAAAGTAGGGATATAGTAATTCTCTTAAAATACAAGTATTCAACTATGGAAAAGAGCGCATTGCAAATTGCCCGTGCTGCCTACCAGCCCAAACTGCCCAAGGCACTGCAGGGACCGGTGAAGGCCGTTGAGGGTAAGGCCACTGAGAGTGTGGACAATCAGGAAGAAATCAAAGCCATGTTCCCCAACACCTATGGGATGCCCGTCATCCGCTTCGAGGCCGGCGAATCCGCCCCCTGCGATAACTTCAACGTCGGCATCATCCTCTCCGGCGGACAGGCACCCGGCGGACACAACGTCATCAGCGGCCTCTACGACGGCGTGAAGAGCCTGAACCCCGCATCGAAGCTCTACGGCTTCCTCATGGGGCCCGGCGGACTGGTGGACCACAAGTATGTGGAGTTCACGGACGACTTCATCGACGAGTACCGCAACACAGGCGGCTTCGACATCATCGGTTCGGGCCGAACAAAGCTGGAAGAGAACGAGCAGTTCGAGAGCGGCATTCAGATCCTGCGCCAGCTCGGCATCAAGGCACTTGTCATCATCGGCGGCGACGACTCGAACACTAACGCCTGCGTACTGGCTGAGTATTATGCGGCGAAGAAGTACGGCGTACAGGTGATTGGCTGCCCCAAGACCATCGACGGCGACCTGAAGAACGAACAAATCGAAACGAGCTTCGGCTTCGACACAGCCTGCAAGACGTACAGCGAACTGATTGGCAACATCCAGCGCGACTGCAACTCGGCACGCAAATACTGGCACTTCATCAAGCTCATGGGACGCTCGGCAAGCCACATCGCACTGGAGTGCGCCCTGCAGACACAGCCCAACGTCTGCCTGATTTCCGAGGAAGTAGAGCAGAAGGCTATGTCGCTGGACGACGTAGTGACGTACATCGCAAAGATAGTGGCCGACCGTGCAGCCGAGGGCAACAACTTCGGCACTGTGCTGATTCCCGAAGGACTCATCGAGTTTATTCCTGCCATCAAGAAGCTCATCGCAGAGCTAAACGATGTCCTGGCAAAGCCTGAAGCACTGGCCCTGCCTGGCGCCGAAGAGCAGATCGCCTATGTGAAGGCCCACATCTCGAAAGACAATCTGGCGGTGTTCAATTCGCTCCCGACAGACGTCGCAGCCCAGCTGGCTCTCGACCGCGACCCACACGGCAACGTACAGGTGTCGCTCATCGAGACCGAGAAACTGCTGAGCCGCATGGTGGCTGCCAAACTGAAGGAATGGAAGAAGGACGGCAGCTACAAAGGCAAGTTCTCTGCCCAGCACCACTTCTTCGGCTACGAAGGCCGCTGCGCCGCACCGTCGAACTACGATGCCGACTACTGCTACAGCCTTGGCTACAATGCCAGCCGCCTGATTGCCGACGGAAGGACGGGCTACATGTCTATCATTCAGAATACTACGGCACCGGCTTCCGAGTGGGTGGCAGGCGGAGTTCCCATCACCATGATGATGAACATGGAACGGAGAAACGGAAAGATGAAGCCCGTAATCCGCAAGGCACTTGTCGAACTGGACGGTGCTCCCTTCAAGTACTTTGCCGCACGCCGCGATGAGTGGGCAAAGAAGACGATGTACATCTATCCCGGACCCATCCAGTACTGGGGACCGAGCGAAGTGTGCGACCAGTGCACGAAGACTTTGTCGCTGGAGAAGAAGTAGTAGAAGATACTTTCGAAAAAGGGCGAGGAACGCGGACGAGAGAATTCGGCGACCTCGCCCTTCATCCACCTTCAACGACCGCATGGGCACAAACGCAAGTGGCAAACGAAGCGGCAAAACGCAGAAAGAAGCTGCTGCCGCACCCCGAAGGCAGAATCGACCGCATCCTGTCGCACAGGCCTTGTCGCAGGACGGAAAGAAAAAGAGCAGTAGGGGAGCGGGGGGAGCGAAAAAGAGTCGCCGCTCGAAGCAAGCAAGGCATCGCGCCGACTCGGATTTCTGGTTCATCGTTTGCGGTGCCAGCCTGTGCCTGATTGTTGCCGCCTGTGTACTTTACTATTTCTTCATTGGTCCCTATAGCTTTCGATTGCGCATGCTGAACTCAGAACCAACTTATCCCGAGGGATATAACATCCGAGGCATCGACATCAGCCACTATCAGGGTGACATCCGGTGGGATGTCCTGCGCAATGCCAGCATCAACAACGACCCAGTGCGCTTTGTATTTATTAAGGCCACAGAAGGCGTCACCTTGATGGACGACAACTTCAATGAGAATTTCTATCAAGCTCGACGGAACGACTTCGTACGCGGAGTGTATCATTTCTTCTCGCCCGACTGCAGCGCCGACCGCCAAGCGCGTTTCTTCCTCCATCAGGTGCACCTCGAACCGGGCGACCTGCCTCCTGTGCTGGACGTCGAGAAGAAGGGTTCACTCTCGTCCAAGGAACTTCGCAACGCTGTGAAACGCTGGCTCGACATCGTGGAAAAAGCCTATGGCGTGAAGCCCATCATCTACACTGGCTACAAGTTCAAGACCAGCTACCTCAACGACTCCATCTTCCAAGAGTATCCGTACTGGATAGCCCATTACTATGTGGACAAGCTGCAATACAAAGGACAGTGGGCATTCTGGCAGCACACAGACCGCGGCCGAGTCGATGGTATTACGGGCGATGTTGATGTGAACATCTTTAATGGCAATTTGCAGGAACTTAATGACTTGACGTTGAAAGAGCCATACTGAAACCAACATAGCGACATGAAACGGAACATACTATTAATAATATGCCTGTCGGCACTTCAGCTGGCTGCACAGGAAGGCCTTGAGGACTCCGAGCGCCTTTCCTGTACTAGCATCGCCGTAGGACGTCTGGCCAGCACCGACGGTTCGGTGATCACCAGCCATACCTGCGACTCCTGGTATCGCACTTGGATGCAATGGGTGCCGGCTGCCGACTACCCGCGCGACACGATAATGAGCATCTACAACGGCCGTCTGCATACAGAGAATCCGTTGAGTATGCAGGGTGTCACGGTCAAGGGCGAAATCCCCCAAGTAGCTCATACTTATCGGTTTCTCGATACTGCTTATCCCTGCCTGAACGAGAAGCGTCTGGGCATTGGCGAAACCACGATTTCCGGTCGGAAGGAATTGCGCAACAAGGATGGAATGTTCGTGATTGAGGAACTGCAGCGCGTTGTGCTTCAGCGTTGTACTTCGGCACGGGAAGCCATCCGCCTCATGGGCGAACTAATCAAGAAATATGGCTATGGCGACGGGGGCGAATGCCTGACGATTGCCGATACGGCCGAAGTGTGGCTCTTCGAGGTCTTTGGCGAAGGACCGAAACATGTTGGCGGAGTCTGGGCTGCACAACGTATTCCTGACGACGAGGTGGCGGTCAGCGCCAATGTCTGTCGTATCGGGCAAATAGATACTGCCGACAGCGATCGCTTCATGGCTTCGGACAATGTCCGCAGTGTGGCGAAGAAACTCGGACTATGGGACGGCAAGGAAGAATTCAGCTTCTGGAAGGCATACAGTGGTGGGAACTATGTAGACGAGCCGAAGAACTTCAGCATTCGCGAATGGTTCGTACTCAATACTTTGGCGCCGTCGCTACATCTCAGCATGGATGCCGAAGAACTGCCCGTCAGCGTCCGACCCGACCATAAAGTATCTGTCGAAGATGTTTCTCATCTACTGGGCAGCTATTACGAAGGCACCCAGTATGACTACACGCAGCACCTCAAAGTACCGAATACCAAGAAAATAACTGTTGGTGACAGCATTCCGGAGATGATTGTATCGCCTGTGGCAAACCCTTGGATGCGAAGCGATGAGCAAGCACTTTTTGCAGCCAAGGGCGACAGTACATTCCAAACTTGGATACGCTTCATCGGAGTGCCGCAGTGTGCCTATAGCACTGTGATACAACTTTTCGGCAATTCTGACGACACACTGGGAGGCATAGTGTGGATGGCGCTCGACAATCCAGGCGAGAGTCCAAGATTTCCAATTTATACAGGCTCCACACAACTGCCTAAGATGTGCGAGATATGCGGCAACCATTCGTATCGCGACGACTGTGCATTATGGCATTTCCGCAGGACAAACAAACTGGCCACAGTGCGCTGGGGCACTTGCCGCAAGACGCTTGAGCCCGCGCGCGAACATTATTTATTAAAGGGGTTACAGGAAAAAACATTCGTTGCCGAGAATGTTAATCGCATTTGCCGCGAATCTGATGACGACGAGCAGGTTCATCAGTTCCTAAACGACTATACAGCCGACTTCCTTGGGGCTGCCATATTTCGATGGGACGAACTGTATCGCACATACTGGCGTCAATTCTGGAGTGGCTTCTGACGTTATATAGAGAAAAGACAACTAAACATAATAGTGATTATTTTGAAAGCGGAGTTAGGCTCTTCAGTTCTCTTCGTTTAAAAGAATCAAACCCAATATAGAATGAAAAAGAATACAAAGTCAGGGATTAAAGCACCTTTCATCTCATAGAGTCATATAATCCGAGAATGAACTCATAACCTCATAACCTCATAAACTCAGAACCTTATTACCTGATA
>JAILBW010000037.1 GCA_024680695.1 Bacteroidaceae bacterium | reverse complement strand
TGTTTCGCCGGGGTTCTCCTTAATCCTGATTTGGGTTAAGTCGGGCGGTGTTATAGGATTGTCTCCGCTCGCACACGCAACAAAAAATGTTGCAAGTACAATGGTTAATACAATTTGTTTCATAGCAGTAATGTTTTTAATTGTTTAAACTCATTCCCGACGGCGCACGTACTTCACACGCGCCCCTTTCTCGCAGTTCATACTGCCATACGCATGGCAAAGATACACTTTTTTCTTCATATTCGTTGTTGTTTGGTTGTTAATTCAATGGTTTTGCTCGTTGCCGGGCCGCGAGGGGGCGAAGGTGTGTGGCGGGTCGTAGGACGAGGGAGCGGGATGGGCTGCGGGCTCGTGCAGCTGGTCGAGCAGTTGCTCAAGGGAGATTGTCGGATCGTCCTCACCCATGACTTCCTTCTTAATTTTCAGTTTGCGGTGCTGCACGGCCGAGATGCTGATGGCATAGATGTTGCCGATCGCGCGGTTAGTGAGGCGCAGGCGTATGAGGATGCACAGGCGCACATCCTCCTCACGCAAGTCGGGGTAGCGCTCGCGCAGGAGGGTGATGCGGTTGCCGTCGATGGCGTTGAGCGTACGCTCTATCTCTGTCCATTCGTGGTTGTAGAGTTTGATGTGGCGCTCACTGCTTGCGTCAATCTTCTGTTTGACTGCCGAGCGTTGCAGGATGAAGTTCTGCAGGAAGGCGATGGTTGCGTCGCGCTGATGTAGCCGTTCGCGCTGGATAGTCGTCTCACGAATGTAGCGATCGACTTCGTGCTTGCGTGTCCACACTGCCGACTGTCGTTGCTGAGCGTGGAACTTCATGCGAGTGCGTATTATAACAGATGTAGCGACAATGAGTAGTGCAAGAGCGATGAGAATGGCGGCAAGCGTGTGGCGATGGAGTTTCAGTGTGTAGCGCAGATGCTCGTTCTGCACCTCGCGGGCCAGCGTGGTTCGGTAGTAGTCGTCCTTCTGCCTGAGGGCGTTGAAGTAGAGTTCCTCGGCCTGGTCGAAGGCTTCGTCGATGGCGAGCTTCGCGGCTTCGGTATCCTGCCGTTGCAGAGCCAGCTTTGCCAGGTTGCTCTGCACGATGTAGGCCGCCTGTATATCGTTGCCCGGCTGCATCCGGCGATAGATAGCTTCGGCCTCGGCCAGCGAGTCGAGGGCCACAAGCGTACGACCAAGCACCTGCTGCACTCCCAGCAGGAGGTGGGGCGGAGCTTCGGCCTCAGCTTTGCGGGCGCAGCGCAGCGCCTCGTCGAGGTCGTCGGTTGCCCAATAGATGTTAGCCAGTGTGGTCAGTGTCTGGCAGATAAGTTCCCCGTCTGCCATCGTGTCGCGGGCGGCTACGGCCAGTTCATTCGCGCGTCGGGCATAGTCAAGCGCTTCATCAAAGGGAAGGTCGTCATTGAAGGCCAGTTGGCTGGCGTAGGTGGCCACGAAGTCGAGCAGGATGATGTGGTTTCGTTCGCTGTCGGGCCGACGCTCGTAGGTGGCCAATGCCTGTTGGGCCATGTCGAGTGCCTCGGCTGTGTTGCTCCATGAGAGAGATTCGGCCAGCCGCGACTGCGCCAGATAGAGTGTGTGAAGGTCGCTCTCTTCCTGAGCCAGCCGGATTGTGCTGTGCAGAATTTGTTCGCCCATCTGCACACTATCTTGGACAAAGGCCTGTTGTGCAGCCGAATAACTTGCGGCGGCGTTGGAGGGCTCATTTTGTGCCTCTTCGGTCACAGAAGGCTTACAGTCGGCAAAAACAAGTCCGACAAGCAGCCCAATAAGAATGTTTCCAGCGGTTTTCATTGCCTTTTATTCGATTTCCTGCCGCAAAGGTACGACTTTTTCGAGTACGTCGAACGCGAACCCCATGGAAATCTTTAGGGGCAAAGTGGCAGTCTAATTGCTTGAATAATAGATATCGTACCGAATTTTCCCTGACGAAGAGGGTGGAAATCTTCTTTTCCATCCCCCATGGAAAGGCACTCTTTTGGCGTTTTTTCCCCTCTCAGAGTAGGGTCATGGACGGTTGTTCTTGTAGCTGACGAAAGCGAGCCGTTGACTGTCGGGGGCCCACGAATTGACATTGATGGTGCCCTGTCCGCCGAAGAGTTGTGCAAGGCGGGTCGGTTTTCCGCTCTGGGCAGGCATGAGCCATAGCTCTACATTCTTGTTTGCCAAGTGATGTCCAGGCTCCACTCGCGATTGACTCAACGCCGTTTTCCAGCCTGCATTGTCCAAAAACGCCGATTCCATCGCGGATTTACCCATTTTCTTATCTTTCTCCCTTTAGACTCCATCGTATTACAATTTCGAATGCGGATGCCGAATTATCCTTACACGAAATTTTGTTCGTTCAAGGACAATGTGAAGGAAAGGCCGGCGCAGCGTGTTGTTCCGAGCTCCACAACACGTTCCTTCGGCCTCCGCAACACGCTGTTCTGCCTCCAGAATCGCGCAGAAACGGCCAAGGGGTCGCTTTGCCTGTAAAAACGCAAAACTATAACTACCTTACAATCAAGCGTGATGTTTCTTGCCGAAGCGCAAAAATGCCCAAAAAACGGGCAAAAATGACCTTTTCCGGGGCGTTTTTAGGTGCCCTTGATTCCGCTTTACAGGTTTGAATCTTCCGAAATACTTACACTCCGAGAATGGCTATCTGTCTCCCAGTTCGTCGTAGCTGGTCTGCAGCAGGGCTTTGGCCTTGAGGATTCGTTCGGGCGAGGGGCTGGGCTGCTCGGTGATGGTCAGGTTGCTGGTGATGTCGAAGACGGTGATGCCTGTCGAGTCGCCAAAGAGGATGCCGCTGGGGAAGGAGCTATAGACGAAGGGATAGATGTAGCTGCGGCTGAGCACGTTGCGGCTCCAGGGGAAGTCGTCGTGCCGGATGCCCATCTGAGCAAGGAGTGTGGCGCAGAGGTCGCTCTGGTTCATGAGCACCGACATGCGGCGCGGCTCACGGATGGCGCCGCCCAGCCACAACATTGGACAGTGGAAGAAGGCGGGATCCTCGTAGGTGAGGTCGTAGAGGAAACCGTGGTCGGGAAGCAGGATGACAAGCGTTTGGTCCCACTGGGGCAGGGTGCGCAGCGAATCGACCAGCTGACCCACGCAATGGTCGGTGTAGGCAAAGGCATTGAGCACCTTGTCGTCGAGCTGACGATAAGGCACTTCGAAGGGTTCGTGGCTGGAGAGTGTTTGAAGTACAAGGTGCCAGGGCTTGTCCTGCGGCTGGGAAGCTATCCATCGGAACATGCGCTGGGCGGTGAGGCTGTCGTTGACTCCCCACTTGGTGGCGTGGGCCTCCGAGAACGGGAAGTCGGCATCGCTGATGAACTCTTCGTAGCCTGCGCTGACGAGGTAGCCGCGCTTGCCCATAATCTTGATGTCCCCGCCGTAGAGGTATCCGGTCGAGTACCCCTCTCGGGCAAGGCAAGTTGCCAGCCCGGGGATCCCAGCCAGGCGATCGGGCATCTGCATCAGCGTGGCGGTGGGGTAGGAGACCCAGCCGCTGAAGGTGGAAACGGTGCCGCGGTCGGTGCGGAACGAGTTGGCGTAGAAGTTGTCCCAGAAGATGCCCTCGGGGATGAGGCGGCTCATGCTGGGTGCTACGCCGGGTACGCCGCCCAGTTCCTCGACGAACTTGCCGCCGAAGCTCTCCATGAGGACGATGAGGATGTTGGGCCGCTGGGTGGTGAGCAGGGTGTCGGTGATGTCCTCGGTCTCGTCGGGATAGAGCGGGGCGAAGACTGCGGCGCGCTCCTCCTCGGGCAGATAGTCGAACATTGCGGCATAGTCCTTCGTACGCTCGAACGAGGCGAGCAGGCTGAAGGCTGGGTTCACGGCCGAGTGGTTCAGGAAGAGGCTGGTGCTGTAGTAGGCGACACCCACATTCATCACGCTCGTCCCGATGCTGCCGCGAATGCCCAGGAAGATGAAGGGAGCGACGAGGAGGTGCAGCAGGACTCCCTTAACCCTCTTTATTGGAAGAGGTTGCCAGGTGGCCACCACCTTGACGAGCAGCCAGGCGATGAGGGCGATGGCAAGAAGGATGCCGCCGACGCGAGTGATGAGGAAGGCGGTGCTCACACTCGATGTGGCGCCCTCGGGGTTCGACATATAGGCGAAGATGGCGGCATTGAGCTTGAACTTCCAGAACTCGTAGAGCACCGTGTCGCCTCCGAGAATGAGACCCAGCAGGATGGCGACGATGGTGCAGTAAGGGAGGAGGAACCACCGCATCGGCATGCGCCGCCAGAAGATGGAAACGAGACTCAGCAGCCAGGGCAGGATGAGCAGGTAGCAGGCAACGCTAACGTCCATGCTCAGGCCGTGGCGCCATACATCCCACACATCGCGCAGAGAGAATGGCTCGATGTCGCGGTTGTAAACCATGAAGACAACTTTGCCAATGGCAAAGATGAAGAGGAGGGAGAGGAAGAGAAGGAAGCTCCATTTCCAGCTCCAGCCCCCTTTCCCGTTTCCCCCAGAGGGGAAAGCCGAGGGAGTGGCTAAATTTGTAGTATGTTTTTCTTTCGTCATAGTCGTTCGTTTCTGTCGTCCGTCGGGCCTAAGATTTGATATTCAAGTAGGTGTTCTTGGACCAGCCAACCGCTCGCTCGGCTTTCTTGAGACCTTCGGAACAAGCGCCACCCTTCGGGATGTCGAGCGGCCGCTTGCAACCGCAAGGACGCAAGCAAGAATCACCTTTAACCTAAAATTGGGCAGAGGTTTCCAATATCTGTTTCCCCAATCGCTCACGCTGACCGTCGTCGAAGGGCTTCTCCAGTATGGGCTCGTCGGCCGTTAGGTCGTAGATGGTGGTGCCCGTCGGGTCGAGCACCATGTATCCGGCAGGGAAGTTGCAATAGACGAAGGGCCGCACATAGCGGCTGCTGAGCACGTTGCGACTCCAGGGGAAGTCGTCGTGGGGGATGCCCATCTGAGCGAGGAGTGTGGCGCAGAGGTCGCTCTGGTTCATGAGCACCGGCATGCGGCGCGGGGAGCGGATGGCGCCGCCGGTCCATAGCATGGGGCTGTGGAAGAACTCCGGGTCCTCGTAGCTCTGCTCGTAGAGGAAGCCGTGGTCGGGCATCAGGATAACGAGCAGGTTGTCCCACTGGGGCAGTGTGCGCAGCGAATCGACCAGCTGGCCCAGGCAGTGGTCGGTGTAGGCAAAGGCGTTGAGTTTCTCGTCCGTGAGACGATGGTAGGGGACACGCCAGGGCTCGTGGCTCGAGAGTGTCTGATAGGCGAGGAAGAAGCGTTGCGACGTATCGCGCTGGGCAATGAGATGGAAGGCTTTCATGGCCGAGGTGCTGTCGTTGGCTCCCCAGCTGCCCGTCAGCTCCTCTGGCGCGAAGGCCGTATCGTCGTAGAGTTGGCGGAAGTGCATGTTTTCCAGATAGTCGCGCTTGCCCATGTTCGTCATGGGGCCGGCATAGAGGTAGGCCGTCGCATAGCCTTCGTGCTCGAGCGACTTGGCCAGACTCGGCAGTTGGTGGTGCATCTCGGGATGCTTCATCAGCGAGAGGGTGGGATAGGAGAGCCATCCGCTGTAGGTGGAGACGGTGCCGCGGTCGGTGCGGAACGAGTTGCTGTAGTAGTTCGTCCAGAAGATGCCCTCGGGGATGAGGCGGCTCCATTGGGGAGCTACGCCGGGCAGGCCGCCCAGTTCCTCGACGAAGCGTCCGCCGAAACTCTCGATAAAGACGAGCAGGATGTCGGGTCGCTGAGTGGTGAGGAGTGAGTCGGCCACATCGTCCAGATGGTCGGGGTAGAGCTCAGCCAGAGATTCACCGCATTCGGTCTTGCGATAGCGTGCTCCAAAGTCCTTCTCGATGGGGAAGGAGGCCGCGAACGCATAGACAGGATTGACTGCGGCATGGTTCAGGAAGAGGCGTCGTTCGGCATAGACATCGCCAATGCGAATGTACAGTGTGCCGACCACAAGCAGGAACGTCCAAACGATGCTGATGTTGCGCATCCAGAGGCGTGAGCCGGTGTCGGACGGGAGGCTACGGGGGGTGAGCACAATGCAGGGCACGGCAATCAGGGCCATCAATGCCAGTCCGGCCACGACGCGCCACAGGATGAAGGCAAGGCTGACGCTGTTCGTCGCGCCCTCGGGCGAGGCTGCGTAGCTGAGTACGACTGCGCAGAGCTTGAACTGCCAGAATTCGTACATCACCGTATCGGCCAGGATGATGGCACCCACGACGATGCCCATTATAATATAATAAGGTATAAGGAGCAGGCGCAGGTTGAAGCGACGGTGCAGGGCGACGAGGCTCAGGAGCCAGGGCACTGCCAGCAGCATGGGGGCAATGAAGAAGTCGTGCCCCAGCAGACCGTCCTTGCAGGCCACCAAGGCATCGAGAAACGAGAAGTCGTCGATGTGGTGGTTGTAGAGTATGAAGCCCACCCTGCCGATGAGAAAGACCAGCAGCAGCAGGCAGTAGAGATACTCCAGAAAGTGTATTTTCTTCAGTTCGTAGTTCATGTTCAGAGCTGTTGCATGTCGTTCAGCTTCCGGTAATAGCCACCCAGGGCAAGCAGTTCTTCGTGTGTACCGCGCTCCACGATGCGGCCTTCGTGCAGGACGCAAATCTCGTCGGCATTCTTGATGGTCGAGAGTCGGTGGGCAATGGCGATGGTGGTGCGAGTGCGCATCAGCCGTTCGAGTGCTTCCTGCACCAGGCGTTCGCTCTCGGTGTCGAGTGCGCTGGTGGCCTCGTCAAGGATCAGGATGGGCGGATTCTTCAGTATGGCGCGCGCAATGGAGATGCGCTGGCGCTGCCCGCCCGAGAGCCGGCAGCCGCGGTCGCCCACCATTGTGTCGTAGCCCTGCTCCGTCTCCATGATGAAGGTGTGGGCATTGGCAATCTTTGCTGCCTGCTCCACTCGCTCCCGCAGTACCTCGCGCTCCTGCGGGGTGGTGGGAGGCGTTGCGGCGAAGGCGATGTTGTTGAAGATGGTATCGTTGAAGAGGATGGCCTCTTGGTTCACATTGCCGATGAGGCTACGCAGCGAACGGATGCTCAGTTGGCGGATATCCATACCGTCGATGGTGATGCAACCCTCGTTGATGTCGTGGTAGCGAGGAATGAGATCGACGAGCGTACTCTTTCCCGAGCCGGACTGCCCGACGAGCGCGATGGTCTTTCCCTTTGGCACGTCGAGGCAGATGTCGTGGAGCACTTCCTTCCCCTCGCTGTAGCCGAAGGAAACGTGCTGCAGGCGTATCTCCCGCTCCAGCCCTTGAATCTCAACGGGCTGAGGTGCCTCACGGATGGGATTCTCGGCCGACAGGATGCGGTTGATACGCTCCATACTGGCCATTCCCTTCTGGATGGCGTAGCCCGCCTTGGAGAGATCCTTGATGGGTTGCAGGATGGTGTAGAGAATGACGAGGTAGTAGATGAAGAGATTGGCATCGATGTGGCTCTTGCCCGAGAAGATGAGCCAACCGCCGAACCACAGGACGATGACAATCATCACCGTGCCCAGAAACTCGCTCACTGGGTGGGCGGCACTCTGGCGGATAGCCACCCGGCTGGCGATGTTGCGATACTCGTTGTTCACCTTCGCAAAGCGCGAGAGCATCTTGTCCTCGGCGATGAAAGCCTTGATGATGCGCAGTCCGCCCAATGTCTCCTCAATTTGGCTCATGCTGTCGGAGAGTTTGCTCTGCATGAACAGCGAGCGGGCCTTCAGACGCTTGCCCACTGCGCCGATACCCCACGCCAAGAGCGGCACCACCAGCAGCGTGAAGAGTGTCAGTTGCCAGCTGATGCAGATGAGTGTCGCGACATAGACGACGATGAATATCGGGTTCTTGATGACCATGTCGAGCGAACTGTTGATGCTGGCATCCACTTCGTTCACGTCGGTCGAGGCGCGGGTGAGGATGTCGCCCTTGCGTTCCTCGGAGAAGAAGCTCAGCGGCAGACTCAGTATCTTGTGGTAGAGATCGTAGCGGATGTCGCGGATGACACCGGTGCGCAGCGGCATGAGCATGGCCGAGCCGCCGAAGTAGGTGGCCGTCTTCAACAGTGTCAGAAAGGCCAAGATGATGCCAAGGAGGAGCAGAGTAGTCGCCGGGCCGTAGGCATCAATGAGTTCCTGCGAGTAGTAGTAGCCGTTATTCTTTGCCACATCGACGAATGCACCCAGTCCGCCTGTGCCCCAGGGAATGAACTGGAAGCGTTCGGTGTTCACCTTGAAGAGGATTTGCAGGATGGGCAGCAGGATGGTGAAGGAGAACACGTTGAAGACGGCTGCAAGGATGTTCATGAGCAGAGTGCCGGCGATGTACCGCTTGTAGCGGGCAAAGTACCTGCTCATCAGCCCGAAGAACGAGGCACTTCCGGCATTCGCTTCGTGAGTATGCGTTGAATCATTCATAATGCAGAATCATTTCCGAAGGTACTCTAAGTTGACAAGCTTCTCCATCAAGTCCTGACGGACGAAGAAGTAATGGTTCGAGGATTCGTAGCCGAAGGTTGGATCTTCGTCGCACAAGGGAATGAACTCCTGCACGTTACGGATTTCGCTGTCGATAGTCTCCTTCATGCCTTCCGCATCCTCCTTGTCGCGGCAAAGGACGAATGTGGCCTGATTGGCAATGGAACGGAATACGCACTTGAATCCTTCGGCCCGTCTCAAGTCGGTCTCCAGTGTCTGCCTGATGGAGGAGTCGGTCTCGCCGGCCATAGCTGACTCCAAGAGACGAGCACCGCGCGCAAATCCGTCGGCCACCTTGCGAATCTGTGAAATGTAGATGTCGTCAGGATAAATGCGCCTCCACGATTTCAGGTCGTCAAAGGGAAACCCGACCATCGTGGCAGTCCAGCCAGTGCGTTCTGGATAAAACAGATTTGCCGGACCGACATGTTGCGGCCCGCTGTAGAGGGTATTGACATGGTATGGGTATTCCTTGAAGCCGTCGGAGAATTCTTTCCATGCCTGCCGCACGATGCGTCCCGACTGCTCGCCGTAGAAGTCCTTGGCGATGTCGTCGAGACTTGCCGACGGGTCGGTGAGCATCCTCTGGAACACGGTGAAGTTGATGGAGGGATAGCCTCCGACGCTCCAGGTCATCACCACATCCTTGACACCCTCGTTGCCGAGGTTGCGGGCATGCGAAGCGATGAGTTCCATTGCAGGAATCACGGGAATGCAGCTGACTTCCCAAGTGCTGTTCACCATCACCTTTGCCGCTGTCTGGAGGCCGGCAGCTTTGGCGAACTGCCAGTGCTTGATGGCTCTCGGGCCTGGGCCGACCGACGAGATGGAATACTCGCCGACCTTCGACGCAATGCCTCCCCGCTCGATGGGCAGCGACCACTCGCTGACGGAGAGCAGCGTGCACCGCTTGTCGAGTCGGTTGATAATCTGCTCGGCATAGTCGTCTTGCCATCCCCAGTCCCAAACCAAGACCTTTGCCTTGGGGTTGCCCCGGAGGACGCCCTCTGTGATGGTGTTGTTCACTTCCGCAAGCAGTTCGTCGTGCGGCCTTTGGGCACAGCGGGGACAACTGTTCTGGTGGAAATGTGAGGCGCAGTTCGTGAGGTTCTCGGACATGGAAATGATGAAGACGCCGCCCAGTCCGGGCACTGCCTTGAAGACTTTCTCGAACGACCCCGACAACCAATTCCGAACGCGCGGGTCGGAGGTGCAGAACGTCTTGAGTTCGCCTTCCGCGAGGCCCACCAGGCTTTCCTTCTCCTCGGAGTCGAACCAGTTCTTCGGCATAGCACGAGGCTCATTGACGTACATCATCACTTTGATGCCATATTTCTCGGCTCTCTTCACCAGCGTGTTCAGGTTCTTGAGGCGCTTCTCGTAGTTCTCGTCGCCGGGGAAGGGGCCTTCGGGTGCCACCAGCATGCGGAGGACCGAGTGCACCCAGACGGCATTGATGCCCATTGCGCTGAGTCGGGAGAGCAGTTCGTCGGGATACGACGACTGTTTCTCGTCCATGAGCGGGTCGCCATAGACGGCATTGTACGAAAACACCATCCGCAGGCCGTCCTGCCCCTGCATGCTTTTTGTCGGCTGAAGGGCAGGCATCTTGGCGTAGAAGTCGAATCGCGGCGTCACCTTGCCCGGCTTGTTGGCTCGCACCAGCGTGGCTATCTCTGCGGCCCGCCGGTTCATCTCGTCGGTCGGCTCCTGAAAGACGAGCTGCTCGCACTTGGGCTTCTTCCGTCCCAACTTGACGAACAGGAAGTCGTCCTCGTAGAGGCACCATTCCAGCTCTTCCTGCGTCATGTCCAGCAGGGTGAGAATCTGCTCGTAGGGCAGGATGTGCCAGTTTCGCCGCAGCAGGGTGATGTAGCCCTTCGAGGAAGTCCAGGCGGGATCGACCTTCGGATGAGCCTCCAGTCCCATCGACACTGCCACCCGGCGCACGTTTTTCTCGCTGGTCGAGAGTATTTTCGCCAGTCGTGATGCAGGCACCAAGCCCCAGTTCCTCCAGACGAAGGTGTGCATCCTCGAGGGGAAATGTGCGGCCTTTACGCCTTCCTGCTCCACCCGCCCCGGCAGTTTGTCGGCCGGGGGGAAGCTGGTCGTATAGACTCTCGAGCAGGACATCGTCGCGAGGAGAGCCAAGAGGAGGATTGGCCAATGCTTCTTCATACCTTATTCTTTAGTATCACTTCTTTCGTCCGAAGTCGGCTGGAATCTCGCCCCACTCTTCGGTGTGCCATTTCAGCACCTCGGCATGCTGCGGGTTCTCGCGGAGCCACTTTTCGGCCCTCACTACGAGGTCGAGCGCCTGAGCCGTCTGTTCGTTGCGCACCAGCGTAGTCTTGGCCTTGCGGTTCCTCACCCAAGCCATTCCGCTCACGCTGTCACTATAGACCTTCATGCTCCAGTTGTTCTGCTTGATGAGTGCCAAGGCGTGGACGATGGCGAGGAATTCGCCGATGTTGTTCGTGCCCTGAATGGGTCCATAATGGAAGAGGCGCTGCTCATTGCCCAGATACACCCCCTGATACTCCATGGGGCCGGGGTTGCCGCTGCAGCCGGCATCTACGGCAATCGCGTTGAAATCGACGATACCTTTCAGCTTCTCGTAGTCCATTGCTTACATTCTCTCCGGCACTTCGATGCCTAGCAGGCCCATGCCGTTCTTGACCACCTGAGCGATGGCGGCTGAGAGGGCGAGGCGGACGGCACGCTTTGCCTCGTCTTCCTCGCGCAGCACAGGGAAGTCGTGATAGAACTGGTTGTACTCCTTCACGAGATCGTAGCAGTACTTCGCGATTTGGCTGGGGTTGTATTCCTGTCCGGCCTGACGTACTGCGACGGCAAAGCCCTGCAGCTGCTGGATGAGGCTCACCTCCTTGTCGCTCAGTTCGGCGGCAGGCAGTTCGGTGGGGACGGCGATGCCCTGAGCTTTGGCTTTGCGCAGGATGCTGCGGATGCGGGCGTAGGTGTACTGGATGAAGGGACCGGTGTTGCCGTTGAAGTCGATGCTTTCCTCGGGGTTGAAGAGCATGTTCTTGCGTGCATCTACCTTCAGTATGAAGTACTTCAGGGCGCCCATTCCCACGATGCGGGCGATTTCATCGGCCTCCTCGGGAGTGATGTCCTCCAGCTTGTTCACCTTGTCGGCGCTCATCTCCCGTGCGTCCTGTATCATTGTGGCTATCAGGTCGTCGGCATCCACGACGGTGCCTTCGCGGCTTTTCATCTTGCCATTGGGCAGCTCGACCATTCCGTAGGAGAAGTGGACGAGGTCCTTGCCCCACTTGAAGCCCAACTTGTCCAGCAGGATGGAGAGCACCTGGAAGTGGTAGTTCTGTTCGTTGCCCACGACGTAGATCATCTTGTCGATAGGGAAGTCCTGGAAGCGCAGCTTGGCCGTGCCGATGTCCTGCGTCATATAGACGCTGGTGCCGTCGGAGCGCAGCAGCAGCTTCTCGTCGAGTCCCTCCTTCGTAAGGTCGGCCCAGACGGAGCCATCCTCGCGGCGATAGAAGATGCCCTTTTCGAGGCCTTCATCCACCTTTTCCTTTCCCTCGAGATATGTCTCGCTTTCGTAGTAGATCTTGTCAAACGAGACGCCCAGTGCGCGGTAGGTCTCGTCGAAGCCGGCATAGACCCACTCGTTCATCCGCCGCCACAGGGCGCGCACCTCGGGGTCGTTCTGCTCCCACTTGACCAGCATTTCGTGGGCCTCCTTGATGAGCGGTGCCTCCTGCTTGGCCTGCTCCTCGTCCATGCCTTGGGCCACGAGTTGCTTCACCTCCTCGCGATAGTGCTTGTCGAAGGCTACGTAGTAGTCGCCTATCAGGTGGTCGCCCTTCTTGCCCGACGTCTCGGGAGTCTCGCCATTGCCCCATCGGAGCCAGGCCAACATGGACTTGCAGATGTGGATGCCGCGATCGTTCACGATGTTCGTCTTGACGACCCGATTGCCGCAGGCCTCCATGATGCGGGCCAGCGACCATCCCAGCAGGTTGTTCCTGACGTGGCCCAGGTGGAGAGGTTTGTTCGTGTTGGGGCTGCTGTACTCAATCATTACCAGGGGACTGGCGTCGGTGACGGGCGTGAAGCCGTAGGCAGGCTCTCGGGCGATGCTCTGCAGGAGGTCGATCCACTGCAGGGAGTTGATGCTCATATTCAGGAATCCGCCCACCGCATTGTATCGGCTGACGACTTCCGGCACATGGGCCAGCAGGTAGTCGCCTATCTCCCGCGCCGTATCGTCGGGTCGCTTTCGGCTCATCTTGGCGAAGGGGAAGACGACGAGTGTGAGTTCGCCCTCGAATTCCTCGCGCGTCTTCTGTAATTGTATCTGGTTGTCGGGCACCTGTTGTCCGTACAAATCGTTCAGCGCGGTCTTCACTGCCGCTGCTATCTTCTGTGCGATTTCCATAAGTTGATGTTTCGTTAAGTGCAATTTTGCTGCAAAGGTACGAATAAACGAGGGCAGGACAAAAAGAATCCCATTCTTTTTTTCATGCCGGGCGGAAGTAAGTCCGCCATTGAATGAAGCCAGAGCCGCGGAAAGCCGGGCGAAACGCAAAGCAAAAAGCCGATGTTTTGTTTTTAGCGGTTTCGGCAAGTGTCCGAAATTACTTGCGCAAGTAATGGCAAAAACTACAGCAAGTAATTGCGTTTGCTTGCGCAAGCAGGAGCCCATACTACAGCAAGCAGAAAAAACTTCCTCCTTTTCCTTTGCGCTTTGCTTGCTTTTTCGTACTTTTGCATAGCATAAAAGCGAAACTGATATGACACACAGACATCTCGCACACTTCGCGACGCTGCTCTCGATGGCATTCGTCGCAGTTGCCGCCACAGCCAAACCTGCGCCACAGAGCGGCGTGAAGGAAGTTCACCTGCATGGATACGTTGGCAAGCGCATCGACCAATGCATCGAGAAACGCGTCATGGGACAGAATGCCGACGAACTGATACTCCCCTTCCGCACACAGAAGGAAACTCGGGGCCGCTGGGCGTCGGAGTTCTGGGGGAAATGGGTGCAGGGAGCAATGTCGGCCTATCGCTACAACCAAGACCCCGCCCTCTTTGCCAAGATAAAGGATGCCGAGGAGAAGCTCATCGCCTGTCAGACGGAGAAGGGCTTCATCGGCGACTACACGCCGGAGACCGAGACCACCGGCTGGGACATCTGGGGCCGGAAGTACACCCTGCTGGGACTCGTGAAGTGGTACCGTCTCTCGGGCGACAAGGCTGCGCTGAAGGCTGCCTGCCGCCTGCTCGACTATACACTCACGCAAGTGGGGCCCGACAAGAAACCCATCTACGAATGCGGCTTCTACAAAGGGATGCCGCCCATGAGCATACTGGAGCCCGTAATGTTCCTCTACGGAGAGACGAAGAATCCCGCCTATCTCGACTTCGCCAAGTACATTGCCCAGGCGAGCGAGTCGCCCGACGGACCGAAGCTTATCGAGAAATGCGATGTGCCCGTCGCCTTCCGCTTCCCGCTGAAGCCCGGCGATGCGTGGTACGGAAAGTTCAATGGCCAGAAGGGCTACGAAATGATGTCCTGCTACGTAGGACTGCTCGAACTCTGCAAAGTCACCGGCGACCAGACGTATTTCCACGCTGCAGAGCGCACCTGGGAACACATTGTGGCTGAGGAGGTAAACGTGGCCGGCGGCTCCTGCTCGGGCGAGTGTTGGTACGAGGGATACAAGAAACAGACGCAGCCTGCCATTCACATGATGGAGACCTGCGTGACGTTCACCTGGATGCAATTCTGCGAACGCCTGCTGGAAATGACGGGCAATGCGCGATACGTCGACCAGATCGAGCTGACGATGTACAATGCGTTGATGGCTTCGATGCGCAACGACGGCAGCCAGATAGTGAAGTACACCCCGCTGGAGGGCTTTCGCCGCGAGGGCGAGGACCAATGCGATGTCCACATCAACTGCTGCAACGCCAACGGACCGCGGGCCTTCGCCATGATTCCCCGTCTGACCTATCGGGTGCCTGCGGAAGGGCGCATCGACGTAAACCTCTACATCCCCTCGGAGGCCACCATCCAGCTGGGCAAGCGCCGTATTGCCCTCAGGCAGGAGACCACCTATCCCCGCGAGGGCTTGGTGACGCTCACCGTCTCGCCCGACAAACCCGTGCAGGCCGACATCGCACTCCGCATCCCCGACTGGAGCAAGCAGACGACGGTGACGCTGAATGGTGCGGCCATCGACGGCGTTGAAAACGGCAACTATTGCGTCATCAGCCGCGAATGGAAGGCGGGCGATGTGGTGGAGATCAGCTTCGACATGACGGCTCGCCTGCTGCAACTCAACGGGATGGGTGCCATTCGTCGCGGCCCTGTCGTGCTGGCTCGCGACTCGCGCTTCGGCGACGGATTCGTGGACGAATGTGTGACGATTCCCAACAAGGAGGGTGTCGTCGAGCTGACTCCCGTCAAGACGCCCGCATCGATGTGGATGGCATTTACGCTTCCTGTGCTTCGCGGATGCTATGCCGACAGGACGCTCGACCGCTACGAAATCCATCTCTGTGACTTCGCTTCGGCAGGCAACACCTGGGACGAAACCTCTCGCTACCGCACCTGGCTGCCGCTTCTCATTACTCATTAATAAAGAGCCTTCGAAATGAAAGTCCGACTACTCATCCTGCTGGCTGCAGTCTTGCTCGCTATCCCGTTTGCGGCCAAGACCAAGCATACCCCGCACGGCACTTGGGAACTCGTCTGGAAGGAGGACTTCCGCGGGCGCGCCCTCGATGCCAAGACGTGGAAGCGCATCCCGCGATTCCCCAATCCGCCCGAATGGAACAAATACATGTCGCTCGACGAACGACTGCTCTCCCTGCGTCGCGGCAAGCTGATTCTCTGGGGAGTGACGAACGACTACCTGCCTGCCGACACCGCCCACTTCCTCACCGGCGGCATCTACAGCAAGGGGCTGAAGACCTTCCACCGCGGACGCATCGAAATACGTCTCAAGATGGACGACGCCAGCGGCGCCTGGCCTGCAGCCTGGCTGCTGCCCGAGGAAGGCGGATGGCCCGACGGCGGCGAGATTGACATCATGGAGCGTCTCAATGGCGATCCCTTTGCCTACCAGACCGTCCATTCGGCCTTCACCGTGAACGCCAGGAAGGCAAAGCCCAAGGGCAACGTGCCCAAGAGCGGCTTCCAGGGACCGATACGCAGCGGGCGCTTCAACGTTTACGGTGTCGAGATGTACGAGGACAGTCTCTGCTTCTTCATCAACGATGCCTACGTCGGCACCTATCGCCGCCAGCCTGAGCTCGGCCCGGAGCAGTATCCCTTCGACCGGCCGATGTACCTTCTCATCGATATGCAGCTCGGCGGCTACTGGGTGGGAAAGGTCAGGCCTGAGGAACTGCCCTACCGCTATCAGATTGACTACGTAAAGTACTACAGGAAGAAAGACTGAAACCCTCCCGCAATGGAACGACGCGATTTCCTCCGCATGGCCGGAATGACCGGCATTGGGCTCCTGTTGCAACCCGCTGCAGGGAGCACGCTGATGGCCCGACGCAAGGCCGACCCCGCTCGGTGGCGCGGGTTCAATCTCTTGAACTATTTCACCGCCGGCTATCCCGAGCCGTTCTCCGAAGCGGAGTTCCAGTGGATGGCTCAGTGGGGCTTCAACTTCGTGCGGCTTCCCTTGAGCTATTGGAACTGGAGCCGTCCGGGCGAATATTACGAGATGGACGAAAAGGTGCTCGAGGACATCGACCGCGCTGTCGGATGGGGACGGAAATACGGCCTCCACATCTGCATCAACCTGCATCGGGCTCCGGGCTATTGTGTCAATCCTCCGGCCGAGCCTCAAAGCATCTTTACGGACAAGGAGGCGCTCGACGGCTGCGCCTACCAGTGGGGCGTCTTTGCCCGCCGCTATCGTCGGGTGCCTGCCCGATGGCTGAGTTTCAACCTGCTGAACGAGGTGGCTCGCATCCCCGACGCCGACTACGAGCGGGTGGTGCGGCGGCTGGTGGAGGAGATACGGCAGGCAAGTCCCCGTCGGCCCATCATGATCGACGGCCTCGAATGGGGCGGGCGTCCGCTGCTCTCGGTGGGCGACATCCCCGACATCGTCCAGTGTGGCCGCGGCTACCAGCCGATGCTCGTCTCGCACTACGCCGCTTCGTGGGTCTTCGGCGACAAGCCCATGACCTTTCCCCGCGAGCAACTGCGATGGCCTCTCGATGCCGACGGGCAGCACTACGACCGCCAGTGGCTCGCCGACATGCAGAGTCGCAGTTGGACGCCGCTCGAACGCGCAGGCGGCAGGGTCTTCATCGGCGAGTTTGGCTGCCACAACCGGACACCGCATCCTGTGGCGCTTGCCTGGCTGCGCGACAATCTCGAGGTCTTTCGGCTGAAGCGATGGGGATGGGCATTGTGGAACCTGCGCGGCTCTTTCGGCATACTGGACAGCGGACGCGACGATGTGGAATACGAAGACTTTCATGGCCATCGCCTCGACCGCAAGATGCTCGACCTCCTGCGGCAGTACATCGAATAGTCCTCTTGAAAAAGCTCCCGAGGGGGACGACAGTCGCAAAATGACTTTTCAGGGCGGGTATCAGCACACACCTATTGAAACACACAAACAAAGAAAGTATGGACAGGAGAAAATTCTTGCGCCGCGCCACAATGGGCACAAGCCTTATCGCGACTGCACCTATCGTAGAAACCGTTGATGCCGCCAACAGAAAGAAGAAGAAGGTAGCGACGCGCCTGCCCGTGCAGGGCTATGTGCGGGAACCGGCACGCGAGATTCCCGTGGTGGCCTCAGCCGATGTGGTGGTGGTCGGAGGCGGTCCCGCCGGCTTTGCCGCTGCGGTGTGTGCGGCGCGACAGGGCAGCAGCGTCGTCCTCATCGAGCGATATAACCATCTGGGTGGGCTTTGGACGGGCGGATTGGTGCTCCCCGTACTCTCGACCCGAGGCGCGGGAAAGGACAATGCGTGGACAAAAGTTGTCAGCGGAATATGTGACGATACCTGCAACCGCCTGTTCCAGATGGGAATGGCAATCAATGAAAAGAATCCTACCGTGGATCCCGAAGCCTGCAAATACGTGCTCGACGAGATGTGTCGCGAGGCAGGCGTACAGACAATGTTCTTCTGTACTGCCGCCGAAGTCGTAATGTCGGGCCGGCGTATCGACGCAGTCATCGTGGAAAGCAAGAGTGGCCGCTTGGCCATACGCTGCAAGGCGGTGGTCGATTCGAGCGGCGACGGCGACGTGATGGCATGGAGCGGAGTGTCGCACAGAGAGATAAAGTATCACATCGGACTCATTGCGCGCATCGGGAACATTGATCGAGTGAACAAGCAGGCCGAGGGGTACGAACGGCATCGTCTTGGCGGCGCTACTCCGATAAAGAGCGTCGCCATGCGCCACATGCGGGGAGAGGAACAGCAGGACGGGCTCGATGTGCTGAATCTCACCCGCCTGCAACAGAAGTTCCGTAAGGAGATATGGGAAGACACCGAGGCCATCAAGAAGAAGCCCGGCTATGAGGATGTCTATCTGCTGGACACGGCATCGCAGCTCGGCGTCCGCGTCACCCGCGCCCTCAACGCCCTGCACACCGTCACGCTCGAGGAGTCGATGACGTTTACCGACTTTCCCGATTCGATTGGCATGAGCGGCGCCTCCGACCCGATTCCCTACAAGGGTAAAGTCGTCCCCACCGCCGAACGCCCCTGCTGGCAGATTCCCTACCGCGCACTGTTGCCTAAGGAGTGCGACAACCTGCTTGTGGCTGGCCGTTGCTTCGGTTTCGAGGAGGGCTTGGCATGGGATGCCCGCGAGATAGGCACCTGCTTTGTCACCGGACAGGCCGCGGGAACCGCCGCCGCGCTCGCCGTTGCCGCCCGTTGCGCCGCAGCGGATGTGGACATCAGCAAACTGCAGCAGAAGTTGCGGCTGCAGCAAGTGACGTTGTCGCTTTGATTCGTCCCGCCCATCTGCCTTCGCTCATCTCAGCACCGTACAGCTGTTATTATAGGTATGTTCTAATAATTTAACGTGAGTTCGACGAAAAGGAAAGGACATATTATCATGTTCCACTTCGTTTTGTAATACGACAGCAAGCAGGAGAAGTTACGACAGCAAGCAGGGGACGTTACGACATCAAGCAGATGGTTATCGGCTGCATCCATCCGATTTTTCCGTGATTTTTGTATTTTTCACGAGACTCCCTTTGGTATATTACAAATACTTGTATTTAAGCACATTATATCAAGGGAGTCTCAAAACAAACTCCCTTACGCTAACACGATCATTTATAGTATATTAAATGGCATCAAGGGAATCTCGCTCCAAAAAAGAGGCGAATTGCTGAACTTCATGGTTACGCTTGGCGATGTGGATGACAGGAAACCTCTGGAGAACAAGAGATTCATCGAGATGATATTCGACAAGCTTGTGGCAGACAAGGGGTATATCAGCAAGAATCTCTTCCAGAGGCTCTTCGTGGATGGCATACAGCTCATCACAAAGCTAAAGAGCAATATGAAAGGTGCTCTGATGAGTGTCTCGGACAAGGTGCTGCTGCGCAAGAGAGCGATTATTGAAAGTGTCAACGACGAGCTCAAGAACATCGCACA
>JAILBW010000217.1 GCA_024680695.1 Bacteroidaceae bacterium | reverse complement strand
AATGTTAAAAGCCTCTCCCCCGACTCCTCTCCTGAAATGGAGGGGAGGGCTGAGGGCGTTAAGGGAGCGGCAATGGGCATTAAGTCTCACCCCCGACCCCTCTCCTGAAAGAGAGGGGAGAGCTGAGGGCGTTAATGGTTCGTCAATGGGCATTAAGCCTCACCCCCGTCTCCTCTCCTGAAAGAGAGGGGAGAGCTGAGGGCGTTAATGGTTCGTCAATGGGCATTATAGTCCCTCTCACCGAAAATCATGCTGCCCACTCGGATGAGTGTACTGCCGTGACGCAGGGCAATGAGGTAGTCGCCGCTCATTCCCCACGAACACTCGCAGAAAGAGGCATCGTCGGAGAAGAAGGTTCCCTTGATGCGCTGGAACAGGGAGTAGGCGAGTGCGAACTCTCCGTCTATCTGCGCTTCGTCGTCCACGTTGCTGGCCATGCACATCAGTCCGCGCAGTTCGACATGGGCCAATGCGCGCCAATCGTCGGTCTGCAGGTATTCAATGAGCTCTTCGGGCGAGAATCCGAACTTGGTCTCTTCGCGCGCAATGTGCAACTGGAGCAGGCAGGGAATGCGCCGGTCAAAGCGTGCGCCCTGTCGATCGATTTCGTGGAGCAGGCGCGGCGAATCGACCGAATGAATCAGGCTCACGTAGGGGGCGATGTATTTCACCTTGTTTGTCTGAAGGTGGCCGATGAAGTGCCACTCGATGTCGTCGGGCAGTATTGCATGCTTCTCCTGCAACTCCTGGACATGGCTCTCTCCGAAGATGCGCTGGCCGCAGCGATAGGCCTCCTCGATCATCTCAGCGGGATGGAACTTGCTTACGGCCACCAGCCGCGTCCGCTCAGTGAGCTGTGCTCGTATCTCGCTGAGTGCTTGTTCAATGTGACTCATTCTGCGGATTGCTCTGTGGCCGATTCTTCGCCGACCATATAGTGGAAGACGTCCATGATCTTTGTCTCGGTGATGGAGGCGATGACATAGTCGCTCATCGTGCCGGACATCCCATTGTCCAGGTTCTTCACTGCTTCACGCAGGTCGATGGCCTTAACCATCATAGTCTGCACGCTGCGTTTCTCTTTGCCCGACTTCTCGTCGAGCGTGATGAAGGCCACCTTGGCGCGGAACCAGCGGTCGGCGAGTGCATCGCTGCTCTCGAAGAGTTCGGCCAACTTGGCACGCTTGATGTCTGTGACCACAAAGTCGCCGCTGGTGAAGTGCTCTATCTCGGCAATGAAACGTTTCTCGGCCTCTGTGAAGCTGAAGGCATCGACAAGATAGGTCTCGTTGGTACTCTTTATTAGTCCGTCCTCGCACATCTTGTCGTAGCGGACCTTGCATTCAAACCATTGTGTAAGCATTTCTATTTCAGTTTTATGTGTTGTAATTTATTGTTTATTAGTAACGTGTAAGAGACGAATTCTCTGCTGCTGACATACATTCAGCACTATGGAGTCTTAACTATGGACTTTATTAGATGGCTGCATCCAATTTCCTTCAGACGGGACTCTATCTTGCGGCGCTCCTCGGGCTTGTACCAGAAGAAATACATGCGCTGACGCTGCTTCTCGATGGGCGACTTGGCCGAATAGATGCGTTCGCCCGTATAGGGATGAAAGCCAGTGGCCCAGCAAGTGGTGGCGAGCGTCATGGGCGTTGGTGTGAAGTCCTGCACTTGTTCGAGGCGGAAGTTCATCTGCTTGGTCTGTATGGCCAGTTCGGCCATGTCCGTCTCGTAGCAGCCGGGATGACTGCTGATGAAATAGGGAACTATCTGCTGAGGTAGGTGGTGGCGGCTGCAGAGGCTGTCGAATAGTTTGCGGAATCGGCCGAAGAGGCTGAATGAGGGCTTTCGCATTATTTCGAGCACTCGGTCGCTGGTGTGTTCCGGTGCTACCTTCAGGCGACCGCTGACGTGGCGGAGTATCAGTTCCTCGGCATATTCCATCGAAGCGCGTTCGAGCGCAGGATCCTTTTGGGGATGGAGGATGAGGTCGTATCGAACTCCGCTGCCGATGAAACTCTTCTTCACGCCTGGCAGGGCATCAACTGCACGATAGATATCGGTGAGTGGTCGATGGTCTACACGAAGATTCGGGCAAACGGCGGGGTGGACACACGAAGGACGCAGGCAGACTTCGCAGGCCTTAAGGTTTTTACCTCCCATCCGATACATGTTTGCACTGGGACCGCCAAGGTCGCTGATATAACCCTTGAAGTCAGGCATCTGAGTGACTTGCTTCACTTCGCGCAGGATGCTCTCTTTGCTGCGACTCACGACAAACTTGCCTTGATGGGCACTGATGGTACAGAAGGCACAGCCGCCAAAGCATCCGCGGTGAAGGCAGACGCTGTGGCGAATCATCTCGTAGGCGGGGATACGCTTGCCGTCGTATTTGGGGTGGGGGAGTCGGGTGTAGGGCAGGTCGAAGCTGTGGTCGAGTTCCTGCGTAGTCATCGGCGGGAAGGGCGGATAGACAACGACCCAACGTCCTTGCGTCTCCTGAAGCAATCGATGGGCATGTAGGCTGTTGCTCTCCTCTTCGATGTGACGGAAGTTCTCGGCATGCAGTCGCAGGTTGGCAAGACATTCGTCGTAGCTGTGCAGCACGATGTCGTCGTCGCCGATTCCGCCTGGAATCGTCTCCCTCTCATGGATGGCAACGGTCTGTGGTACTGGGGAGTGCAGCATGATTCGCTGCAACGTCTTGCTAGTGCAGCATGCTTCGCCGTCCGTATCGTAGAAGAGTGTGTCGTCGTATTGCTCGATGGACTGCAGCATGCGGCGGCAGATCTCCACCGTGGCTTGTTCTCCCATTCCGTAAGTGACAAGGTCGGCGCCCGAAAGCGTCAGGATGCTGGGCATGAAGCGTTCCTTCCAGTAGTCGTAGTGCATCAGTCGCCGCATACTGGCCTCGATGCCGCCCAGAATCACGGGGACGTCGGGAAACAGTTCTTTCAGAATGCGGGTATAGACGATGGTTGGATATTCGGGGCGAAGGTCGTGGCGACCGTCGGGGCTATAGGCATCCTCACTTCTGAGCCGACGAGCAGCTGTGTATTTATTAACCATCGAATCCATGCAGCCTGGTGCCACACCGAACCACAGCCGCGGCCGTCCGAGCTTTCGGAAGTCGCGATAGTCGCCATGCCAGTCGGGTTGCGGAACAATGCATACCCGCAGGCCCTCGGCCTCGAGTATTCGTCCAATCACAGCCGCGCCAAAACTGGGATGGTCCACATAGGCATCGGCACTGAAGAGAATGACGTCGGCACGCTCCCATCCGCGCAATTCCATCTCTTTGCGCGTCGTGGGAAGCCAGTCGCTCGTTTTCCTGTGCCCGTTCATTGCCTATGCCTCGCTCTCAGGTTCC
>JAILBW010000210.1 GCA_024680695.1 Bacteroidaceae bacterium | reverse complement strand
CCATTCGTCGAAAGCCTCGACCATCATCATGAAGCCCATCTCGTCGCAGAGCTCCACCAGTTCCGGAGCCGGCATGTTGTGGGAGGTACGGATCGCATCGCAGCCCATCTCCTTGAGGAGCGCGAGCTGGTGGCGCAATGCAGCCTTGTTGACCGCCGCACCGAGCGGACCGAGGTCGTGATGATTGCACACGCCCTGGATCTTGCGAAGCTTCCCGTTCAGATAGAAGCCCTCGTCCGGCACCAGCGCGATCGAGCGGATACCGAAACGGGTGACATAGGTATCCAGGACCGTTTTATCGTCGTCGCCGTCGTAAATCTGCGTTTCGGCCCGGTAGAGCGCGGGCGACTCGGGCGACCAGAGCGAGGGACGCATCACCCGGAAAGTCTGCAGCACCCGGTCGGAAACCGGGCTGTCGGACACGGCGACCACGTTCCCGCGCGGGTCGAACAACTTGGTGCGGATACGCAGCGCCGTTTCACGGCCGAGACCGCCGGCCACTTCGATGCGCAATTCCACGGAAGCCTCTTCCTCCGAGACCTCAGGGGTCGTGACATAAGTGCCCCATACGGGGATATGGTCGGCGTGTGTGCGGATCAGGTGTACGTTGCGGTACAGCCCCGCACCGGGATACCAGCGCGAAGAATGCGGAAGGTTCTCGAGACTCACCTCGAGCAGATTGTCCTTTCCGTCCGGATGGAGATACGCCGTCACGTCGGCGTGGAAGGCATTGTAGCCGTAGGGCCATTCGATTACCGGACTTCCATTGACCCGCACGCGGGCCTGGCTCATCGCGCCGTCGAACAGCAGCGTGACCGCATCACGGCCGGAGACATAGCCGTCCACGTCGAAACGCGTCCGGTACCAGCCCTTCCCCATATACGGGAGGCCGCCGGTACGGCCGGTGTGCGCCGTCACTTCCGTCTCGAAATTCTGCGTCACGGCCACGAGCTGCAGGTCGTTGTCCCGGTCAAAGGGACCTTCGATGGCCCAGTCATGCGGAACGGTGACCGGCTGCCAGACTGCGCTGTCACGGCTGAACTCCCACTGGGTCAGCAGGGTTTCACTGCGGAAGGAGTCAGAAGGAGCAGGCTTGCAGGAGAGTACCAGCCCCAGCAAGACCATCAGAAAAACCGTGCGCCGCATATCAGTTCTGGAAAGCATAAAGGGCGTTCGTAGGACGGCCTTCATTGCTGAAGGCGGACTTGGAGTAATGGCTCCAACTCTCATACCCCTCGGGCTCCCAGTAGAAGATTCCCTGGCAATGGCCTTCCATCTCGTTCAGGGACGAAGCCATCAGGCCGGCTATCAGGTCGTTGCAGACGGTGCCTTCCGTCCAGCTCATACCCAGTTCACAGATAATGCATTCTTTTTCGTAGGCCAGATACAGATTCTTGATATTGTTGATGATCTGCGTACGGAATTGCATCATATTGCCCGGATCGGGATAGAGCGAGAGACCGATCATATCGTAACGGGCGCCGAACTGCTCGCATTTGTTGAAGAACCAGTTGAGCTGCGAGGCATCCTGCCCCTTGTCCACGTGGATCAGGACTTTCGCAAAGGGGAAAACTTCCTTGGCGGCTGCGTAACCGGAATTGTTCAGGTCCACATAGCGCCCGAAACCCACATCATTATAGTTCTGCCCGTCGGGCCAGAGCATTCCGCCGATCGTCTCATTGCCGATCTGTATCCACTCGGGGGTAACGCCCGCATCGCGCAGGGCAGTCAGCACGTCGGTCGTATGCTCGACCATCGCTTCGCGGAGCGCCGAGAAGGAAAGGTCCTTCCAGGCTGCCGGCTTGTTCTGCTTGCCCGGATCGGCCCAGGAGTCGCTGTAATGGAAATCGATCATGATGCGCATTCCAAGGGCTTTGGCACGCTTGGCTTTCGCCACGACATCTTCCTTTCCGCACCAGCCGCCTTCGGGATTCACCCAGACACGCAGACGGATTGAATTGACGCCCAGCGTCTTGAGAAGCTCCATACATTCCATTTCTTTCCCGGCGGGCGTATAGAATTTACAACCGTCGTGCTCCATCTGCGTGAGCCAGCTTACGTCGGCCCCTTTGGCGAAATTCAATTCGGGCTGCGGATCGGGTTCGGGCTCCGGCTCCGGCTTCGGGTCTCCACAACTGCTGGCCGACAAGGCCAGAAGGATTCCCAGAACTACTGAGATGGACAAAAGGGAGAAAAAACGTTTCATATCTCTATTTCAATTTGATTCATACTAAACGATAAAGATACGAAAAATAATCCATCTGACAAAGTCTTCGAAAGATGGAATACTCGAATTGCACGCTATCGATTTCCGGGCAAGGTCGGAGCGGGTTTTGGGCCGAGAAAATAAAAACGGCAAGGTAACCTTGCCCTGCCGCAGACTCCGCAGCGCTTGAGCGGCGCGGGATCTCCCTTGAGGGTTTGGGATGAAAACAGATGCAGCAGTGCGCCCAGCGCTCTGCCGCTCCTTTATACTCTTTAATGTGAACGCTTCGTACAGGCATGGATATTATTTCAAGACGGTGTATTCTTTTATGAAATCCTCTTCAGGCATTACATAGAGCAGGCCTCTGCCTGACAGTTTCCGAAATATAATCAATCTCTTGTTGGTGTGCGGATCCCTCGCTTCGGTGATTTTTTCATAAATGTGTTTATGGCTGTCGTTCTCCTTCTTTTTTCTAAACCTTATTTCCTCGTCCCAATTCTTCAGATCCTTTTCTTGCAATAGATGGTTCTCGACATTCTCCTCGTCACCTTTGATGATTTGATGCATAAAAGCTTCCATCTCTTCACGGGACAGCCAGCGAGACTGTCTCTCTATTCTCTTAATCTTTTGTTCAATATCCTTGAGAAAGAGGGATATTTCGTTCTCGGTCTCCTGCAGAAAAGCCTCTTTCGTCGAGGAGCGGCCTAATGTACTTTGGATACGGATTTTATTGCTCTTAGCACTATAAGACCTAGCGGTGTAAGACCATGTGTATCGGATGGGGTATTCACCCTTTTTATTGGGGCGTGAATCGAGTGAAAAACGAATGGGCATGACGGGGGACTTTTTCGACAAAGATAGTCTTTTCCGAGTACACGCACAAACTTACGCACAAATTGTTGAAAAATTATATCTGCCTCTCAGGTCCCTCCAGGGCCGATCATTGTTTTTCATCGTTTTGAAAAAATCAAATCGGGGACTTCTCTTTCGTATTATAATGTATCGATTTTTCAAAAACACAAACGATATGAAAACTGACATTGTAAAACTAGAAAACAGAGCACTCATGAAACTGAAAAGCCAACCTCGTTACTACCGGCAACGTCTTCTTGAAGAACTGGGCTTCATCGATGAGCAAGGTAGCGCGGGCGTGATGCTCCAAGTGGCCGACCTGGTCCGGGACCTGAAGCGAGCGGGCGTATACATCGGCCCAGGACAAGGCTATGCGACGTGTTCACTTCTTTGCTTTTGTCTCGGCATCACGGGAATAGATCCGCTAGAATATGAGTTGCCTTTTGCCATGTTCGAAGACCGGTTTCGCGCCCATGAACCAATGGCCATTACAACCAGTCCCGGCGGTCTAGAGGTGGCGCAGAACATCCTGCCGTGTTTCACGCTGACCGATGAATGTCTCGAGGAGAAACTGACTCTTGAAATCGTTGAGATGACAACACTCCTTGTGCAAAAAGATCTTTATGAGGCCCACTCCGAACCGTTGCAGGCCATCTGGCTTGACAATCCCACCTTAAGTATGTTCGAGCAAGGTGACACCGCACGGATCTTCGGTTTTTTATCGGTGGGCATCCAGGAAAAACTAAGAGAATTCAACCCCAGAAACCATCGGGAACTAGCGTTGGTTTATGCCTTATATCCCACGGAGAAGTTGGATAATATTCTCCGAATCAAGAACGAGAGAACGGTTCGGGACTGGGGATCTGTTGCTGCCAGAAGGGTTATGCGAGAATCGTTTGGGGAATTGGTCTATGTGGAACAGTGGATTCAATTAAAACAACTGGAGAAAACGCTTCCTGAATCTGTCCGCGCTTGGATTCCCGATAATAGTGATGGCCTGCAGCTCCGCGGGCAGGCTCTCGCAGCCACACGAATCTCAATAGAACAGGCCTACTTCAAGTCGCGGGCTCAGGGCCGTTACGACGACTCCGAAAGACAGGATCGGGTGCGACGGATTGCCGAAGCTTGGAATAATGCACAGGTGGCAGATAAGGCACGGAGGAAGGAAGCCATCAAACAAGCCTGCGCAAGAGTTAGGGAAAGGAGAAAACACAATGATTAATCATTTCAACTACCCTTTGGCCAAGAGAGTCGTGGTCTGCGGAGACGTTCACGGCGATTTCAGGAAAATGGTGACCAAACTGTGCGACGAGACCGGGATGGAGGATACGCTGCTGGTCGTGGCTGGCGACTGCGGGTTCGGTTTTGAGCAGCCCGAATACTACGGGCTGCTGTACAATGCGATTGCCCGAAAACTGTCTCGAAGCCGGAATTGTATCGCCATGGTTCGCGGCAACCATGATGATCCGTCTTATTTCGACGGGCAGACCATATGCCATAAGCGGTTCCGATGCGTACCCGAT
>JAILBW010000205.1 GCA_024680695.1 Bacteroidaceae bacterium | reverse complement strand
CGTTTAGCCTAAAAAAACGCCGCATTTTGTATGACTGATTATCAAGCGATTGATGTTTCTTAGCCGCCATTAGTGGGCAAAAAAACGCCCAAAACTGCCCTTTTTCGCCCCATTTTGGGTGTCTCCTTCCAAGGATTATTCTGCTGAGTTGTGATGAAATGTTTACACGAAGATTCAGGCGGCAGTGGGCTCTGCCGCTTCTGCTTTTTGCGCAAAAATAAGGCGCCAGATTGTCAGAAGACGGGGCGAATGTCATCGATGCGTTGGTGCTGTTGGAGAGGGCAATACCTTCAAGGTGCCGCTACCCCCACATCCAGCGCAGGGCGACGAGTAGTACGCTGGCCACTTCGGCGAGCATCGACAGGCGGAGGCTGACGGTGAGGTCGTTGCGCCCGAGCGGTCGCGGATTGTCACCGATGTATGGTTTGGGGACGGACTGGCCGAAGTAGTCGTGCGTCCCGCCGAAACGGCAGTCGAGAATGGCGGCCAAGGCAGCCTCGGGCCAGCCGCTGTTGGGCGATGCATGCCGGGGACCATAGCGGAGGAGGAAGCGGAAGTAGCCTCTCCTCCGTTGGGGAGGGGCTTCCTGCTGCTCGAGTTCGGCTTGCTGCCTGCTGCCGCAGGGGCGCAGGGAAGCATGATTTGCGACTGGGAATAGTGAGCCGAGGAGTATCATGAGCAGGGCGGTGAGGCGGGCAGGCAGGTAGTTCGCTGCGTCGTCGATGCGTGCCGCCCAGCAGCCAAAGCGTCGGTAGCGTTCCGTGCGGTAGCCAATCATCGAGTCGAAGGTGTTCACGGCCTTATAGACCACCATGCCGGGCACACCCAGCAGGCAGTACCAGAACAGCGGTGCCACCACACCGTCGGAGAGATTTTCGGCCAGCGTCTCCAATGCGGCTGTGCGCACTTCCTGGGCCGAGAGTGCCTGTGTGTCGCGTCCCACGATGCGGGCCACCTGCCGACGCCCGTCGTCGAGACTGCGGTCCAGAGCGTCGAAGACCAAGCGCACCTCGCGCCGAAGTGTGTGTCCGGCAAGGCAGAAAAACACGACGAGGGGCGCCAGCCAGTGGGGCAGGAATGCGGCCAGTGCGGCGAGCAGGAGAAGTGTGGTGACCACCAGCACCGCGCCCTTTGCCATGCGGTAGCGGCCGTGGTTGAGGCGCTTCTCCCAGAACGCAATCCATCGCCCTATCCACACAACTGGGTGGGGGAGCCACACCGGGTCGCCCAGCAACATGTCGAGCAGCCAGCCGGCGAGGAGCGCGGTCAGGAGCCAGTGCTCGGTGATGTAGGTCAGTGCGCCATCCATTCGTTGATTCCCTTAATGAGTTCGTCGTCCTCCGCTGGCGTCTGTACGGCGATGCGGAAATAGCTTGCGTCCAGTCCCTCGAAGTTCGAAGCGTCGCGGATGAGCAGGCCATGCTCCGTGGCGAGGTAGTCCTTGAGATGTGCGGCATCGCCGATGCGCAGCCTGCACAGCAAGATGTGCGAGTCGGAGGGCCACACCTCGACGATGCCGAGTCGGGCGAGTGCTTGGCTCATTCGCTGCCGCTCCCGCATCATTTCGCCGAGGGGCAGGCGGTAGGCGTCGCGATGTGCCAGCAGCCAAGCTCCGGCGTCCTGCGCCGGTTGGTTCACCGACCAGGGCATCCGCATCCGTCGCATCGGTTCGAGCACTTCGGTCCGCCCAATCATGTAGCCCAGACGCAGTCCGGGGATGGCAAACTCCTTGGTCATGGATCGAAGTATGAGCAGGTTAGGCATCTCGACGGCCGAGCGCGGCGATATGAGGGGAGCCTCGGTGTAAGGGGCATAGCTGGCATCCACGACAAACAGCGTGGAAGGATTCTCTGCGACGAGGCGCAGCAGTTCGTCCTTGGGCCAAACCCTGCCTGTCGGGTTGTCGGGGCAACATGTCCACACCATCTCGCAACCCTGAGGTGTCCAGGCATCCTCCCTGCTGTGGGAGGCGTTGTGCAGAAACACGTTGGAAATGCGGTGCTCGTGAATGCGACAGGCATCGGCATATTCCGAGAAGGTGGGTTGCAGGATGGCCGACCGGCTGCGGCGATAGGCTTGGGCTGTCAGGTAGATGGCCTCGGTGGCACCGGCCGTGACCATCACCTCGCGGGCATCCGTCCCGTACACCTCGGCCAGCATGCGTTCCAGCCGTTCCGGCGATGGCTCGGGATAGTGGGCAAGGCAGTCCATCCGCGTTGCAAGGTAGGCATATAGCGCCCTGTGGTCGAAATGGGCATAGACATTCGAACTGAAGTTTATCCGAATGTCGTCGTATCGGAAGATATCGTCACCGTGTCCGTTTAGCATCTTCTTATTTAATGATTTAAGGATTTACGATTTAAGGATTTATGATTTGATGATTTGCCGTTTGCGTCTTCGAAGGGGAGGCGAGGGGAGTGGCATTTATCTCTCCTCGCTTAATATCCTGTAGAGTCGCTCCATGTCGATATGCTTGCGGATGTGTTCGGCCAGTCGGTCGTACTGCTCCTCCTTAAAGGCTTGGAGTGAAGGCACTTCGGAGTGAGTCGGCGTTGCGTGAAGCAGGTAGTCGCGCACCGGGGCATTGTCGAGGAATCCGTGGATATAGGTGCCGATGCACCGGTCGTGCCGGACGATTGGCTCCGCGTTGTCGCTGCGTCCCTGATGTATCTCGTAGCCCTGACACTGGGCTCCGCCGAATTGGAACTTCACCTGCCGCGTAACCTTCTCGGCAGTCATGGTTGTGTGGATGGGCAGCAGTCCCAGCCCTGGCAGACTTTCGATTCCGCCCTCGATGCCGTCGGGGTCGTTGACCGTAAGCCCCAGCATCTGGAAGCCTCCGCAGATACCCACTATTGTCTTTCCGTCCCGATGGGCATCGATGATGGCCTGCGCCAGCCCGTCGCGGCGCAATGCGCAGAGGTCGTCGAGCGTGGCCTTCGTCCCCGGCAGGATGACGATGTCGGCATTGCGCAGGTCGTCCGCTTCGCGGGTGTAGTAGAGGTTCACCCGTTCGTCGCGTTCCAGTGCGCTGAAGTCCGTGAAATTGCTGATGTGGCGCAGTAAAACGACAGCCACGTTAGTGCGCCCGCGAATCATCTGCCGATGTTTCTGTTCCAGGACGACGCTGTCCTCGGCATCGATGGCGATGTCGTGGAACATTGGTACGACACCCAAGACCGGTACATTGCACAGTTCCTCGATCATCTCGCGGCCGCGGGAGAAGAGGCGGATGTCGCCACGAAACTTGTTGATGATGATGCCTCGGATGCGCCGTCGGTCCTCGTCGCTCTGCAGCATTATGCTCCCGTAGCAGGCTGCAAACACACCGCCGCGGTCGATGTCGGCCACGAGGAGGACATCGGCATCGGCATGCCGGGCCATGGCGAGGTTTACGAGGTCGGTGTCGCGAAGATTCAGTTCCGTAACGCTGCCCGCTCCCTCCAGTACAATCGGATTGAAGCGTGCGGCCAGTCGGTCGTAAGCCGCATTGACAGCCTGCCGCAGTTCCTCGTGGCGCTCGCGGCGGAAGAAGTCGTAGGCAGAGCGGTTTCCTACTGGCTTGCCGTTGAGAACCACCTGCGTTGTGTGCTCCGAGTTAGGCTTCAGCAGCAGCGGGTTCATGTCCGATTCGGGAGCCAGACGGCATGCCTCGGCCTGAACGGCCTGAGCCCGACCGATTTCCAGCCCGTCGGGTGTGGCGTAGGAGTTGAGTGCCATATTCTGTGCCTTGAAGGGCGCAGGATGATAGCCGTCCTGAAGGAAGATGCGGCACAGGGCGGTGGATAATATGCTCTTGCCCACATCGCTGCCAGTGCCCACCAGCATCAGCGGGCGTAGGTGAGTCAAATTGCCTTCCATAGTTCTTCGAATCCAGTTTCGGCCCAATACCAGTGGGTGTATCCGGCCATGACATTCTTGTATCGATAGACGGCTTTCCCGTCGGGCATTCCGTCGCAGTGCGAGTAGTGGAACTCGTGGCCGCAAATCGTAGTGGTTGCGCCATGGATTTTCCTGTAGCCCAGATGCAGACGGGCACCAGCCATCGAGGCGGAGAAGGGGAATACTCCGCACATCGGCTGCCCGTCAATATCGCGGCAAAGATACATGAAGCCGCCACATTCGGCAAACACTCTGCCTCCCGACTCGGCATAGCGCCCAATGGCGGTGCGCATCGGCTCGTTGGCCGAGAGTTCGCCGGCGTAGAGTTCGGGATAGCCTCCCGGCAGATAGAGTAAGTCGCAGGGTGGCAGTTGCGTATCATGCAATGGAGAGAAGCGGTGGAGTTTCCCCATCTGAGCCAGTGCATCAAGGTTTGCCCGATAGACGAAGTTGAACGCCTCGTCGCTCGCCACTGCAATGCGCAATGTGCCACGATGCGTCTCTGCCGTCGGCTCCGGCAATGTCTGGGTGCTTCCCAACGACAGGATGCCTGCAACGTCCACAGTCTGTTCCACTTCCTCCGCCGCGAGTGAAATCACCTTCTCCATCTCGGCTTGGGCTGCAACGGTGAGACCCAGATGACGCCCCGGAATGGTGAGCCTCTCGTCGCGGGAGAGGTAACCGAAGCATCGTGCCCCAGCATCCTCGCATGCCTCCCGCAGATAATGATAGTGGCGTTCGGAGCCTACTTTATTGAACACCACACCGCCAATGTTCAGCGGCCGGTTGCCCAAACCGGCACAGGGGAAGGTCCGGAACCCATGAATGAGCGGCGCCACGCTGTAGGCCACCGATTGGGCATTCACTATCAAGAGGACGGGCAGACCGAGCTGCGCAGCAATCTCGGCACTGCTGCCCAGCGCCTTGTCATATCCGTCGTAAAGGCCCATCACTCCCTCGACGACACGCACGTCTGCGTCCTGTCCGTAACGACGAAACAGCATGCTGACATGCGCCGGCGAGGCCAGATACGTATCGAGGTTCACACTGTCTCGTCCTGTCGCCTGATGATGGAACATTGTGTCAATATAGTCCGGCCCACACTTGTAGGGCTGCACGCTGAGGCCACGGTTGCGCAGCGCCCGCATCAGCCCCATCGCCAATGTGGTCTTTCCACTGCCTGATGAGGCAGCGCCTATCAGAAATCCTCGGTTCATGTCACTATTAATGAGAGATAAATCACAACCTCCGCCATCAACATCGTGGCACCGCAGCAGTCGCCAGTGTACCCTCCGATACGACGTCGCATCGTGTGGATCAGGAAGAGCAGAAGGATGAGGCCTGCACCGAAACCTGAGGCCCAACTGCCCCAATACGGCATGCCGGGCAAACCGATGCACAGGCAAATGGCAAGCGGTAGCAAGCCAAGCAGAAGACTCATCAGCCGCTCACTTGCCGAGACGCAGCTGTAGGCAAAGCGGTTCTTTGACTCCGACTCAGGGCGAGCATAGGGCAGGGTATAAATGATTGTCGAAGCGATGTACTTTGCCATTGTGTCGGCCACGGGGAAAACCAGTGGCGAAAACCCGCGAGCCATCAAAGTCTCTACCGCAGTCCACCACAGCAGGCAGTAGCCCACAAGCCCCAGCACGCCGAAGGTTCCCGTGCGGGAATCCTTCATTATCTGCAAGGTGCGCTCCCGATTTCCGCCACCACCCATTCCGTCGCAGAAGTCGGCAAGCCCGTCTTCGTGAAGTCCGCCTGTGAGCAGGATGCGGATCAGCAGGGTCAACACGACGCCGACCGAAGGCGGGAAACCCAACGTGGTGGCAATCCAGAATGTGCAAGCCATCATGCCTCCCGTAATCCATCCGGCAAGCGGCCAAAGGGGAACTACGCGCTTGTAGTCGCGCGGCTCAGGCTCCACTATCCGCCAAGCGGGCAGGCGGGTGAAGAAGGCGATGGCTGCAACGATGCGCTTAGAAATATTTCGTAATTCCTGCATGAGAGAAAGTGTCCATTTCGTTAATCATGTTCACGGCCGTCTGCACAATGGGATAGGCGCATAGTGCACCAGTGCCCTCGCCGAGGCGCATCCCGAGTGAGAGCAGCGGCTCGGCCCCCATTGCGTCGAGCATGCGGCGATGTCCCGACTCGTCGCCTACGTGGGCAAATATGGCATAGTCAAGTACTGCAGCATCGAGGCGCGAGGCTGCCAGCATGCAGGCCGACATGATGAAGCCATCCACCAGAATCACCATACGGTGCTCTGCCGCACGGAGCATGCCGCCGATGGCTGCGGCCATCTCGAATCCTGCGAAGTAGCGCGTCATGGTCTCTGCGTCGGACAGGGCAGGGGAATGGCTTGCCTTGAACCGCTCCACTGCTGCCTTCAGCACCTCGTATTTATGTCTTACTCCCGCCGTATCGAGCCCGCTGCCGGCGCCCACACATTCTGCAAGGGGAATGTGCAGGAACAGATGCATCAGGATGCTGCTCGGCGAGGTGTTGCCGATGCCCATCTCGCCAAAGCTCACGATGTTGCAACCCTTGGCGCGACAAACGTCCACACATTCCCTCCCGATGTGCAACGCCTTGTGCCATTCGTCGTCGCTCATGGCTGCCTCGTAGAGGAAATCGTGCGTGCCGTGAGCAATCTTTCGGTCGATGATGTGCGGACACTCTGCGGGGTCGAAGTCATAGTCTACCCCTACGTCCACGACTTGTAGGGAGAAGCCATGCTGGCGGCACAGCATGTTCACTCCGCCGCCGCCGCGCCCGTAGTTCTTCATCTGCTGCCAAGTAACTTCGCGCGGCGAGACGGAGACTCCCTCGCGCTCGATGCCATGATCGCCTCCGAACAGGATGTGGCAGGGGCATGAGAGCTGCGGCGTCAGCGTCTGCTGCACCAGAGCCACCTGCAAGGCCAGGCTTTCCAGTCGTCCCATCGAGCCTTTTGGCTTGTTCAGATTGTCGATTCGCTCCTGCACGATGCGTGCGAAGCTTTTGTCTGTTGGTTCTATCATTTTACCTTTACGTTGATTCCCGATACCATAAGGTACACTTCGTCAGCGGCTTGCGCGATGTGTTGGTTCAGTTTGCCCACCAAGTCCGTGAAGCGACGCTGCAGGGCGTTCGTGCCGATGCCGCCCATTCCTATCTCGTTCGATACGAACAGGAATACGGCATCCTGCGACGTGAAGCGGTCAAATTCGGCTTTCATCTCGCCGAGGACGGCCTCCACATCGGGGAGGTCCGTTGTGCCGACAAAGTTCGTGGCCCACAGCGTGCAGCAGTCGATGAGTACTACTCTCCCCGCCACATTGTGCCGGCTCAGTAGCTTCTCCTCCTCGATGGTCGTCCACTCGTCGCCGCGCCGTGCACGATGGGCATCCACTCTCTGCCGAAACTCCTCGTCCCAGATGTGCGCCGTAGCCATATATATTGGACGCGGTGACAAGGACAACGCCAGGCGCTCGCCAAATGTGCTTTTGCCCGAACGCTGGCCTCCAGTTATCAGTATTATTCGTCTCATTTTCTTCTCAGTATTACCCAGAGTGCCACCGGGGCACCGATGAGTGCAGTTACGGAATTGATTGGCAGTGCTCCTTCGAATCCCGGCAGGCGGGCTACCACGTTGCATATCAGTGCCAGCGAGATGCCGCAGAGCAGCGTGGCGGGCAGCAGCAGGCGGTGATCCTCTGTATGAAACAGGCTGCGCGCAATATGCGGCACTGCCAGGCCGATGAACATAATCGGGCCGCAATAGGCTGTCACGACGGCTGTGAGCACTCCTGCCGAGGCAATTGTCAGCATACGCGCCCGACGCACGTTAAGCCCCAGATTCATTGCATATTGCTCGCCAAGCAGAAGTGTGTTGAGCGGTTTGGCCATGAGCATAGTGAGCGGAAGCAGTGCGGCAATCAGGCCGACGAAGACATACACCTGTCCGCCAGTGACGCGGGCAAACGAGCCGAGGCCCCATATTACGTAGGCCCGGATGTCCTCCTCGGTCGAGAAGTACTTCAGCACGCCGATGATGGCACTGGCCAGATACCCTATCAGCACACCGACAATGAGCAGCGTGACATTCCCCTCGACACGGGCAGACAGCCACACGATGAGCGCCATCACAGCCATCGAGCCGCAGATGGCAGCCATCGTCAGAGCCGTGTTGCCCCAGAATCCGAAACGGGACATCAGGCCGCCGCCCAGCGTGCCGCTCAGCAGCACGACGAAGGCGACGCCAAGACTGGCTGCGCTGCTGATGCCCAGCACCGATGGTCCTGCCAGCGGATTGTGGAACACCGTCTGCATCTCGAGGCCGGCTACTGCCAGTCCTGCGCCGCATGCCATCGCGGTGAGCGTCTGCGGCAGTCGCGTCTGCAGCACAATATTCGACCACACCTCCACCGACGCGTCTTGTCCCAAAAGGATGTTCATCACCTCGGCGAGGGGGATTTGCACCGAACCGACGGCAAGATTGACGAGGGCCAGTGCGGGGATGCTCAGCAGGAGCAAGAGAATTATACCGGATTGTCGCATATCAAATGAAATTCGAGTTTCCCTTCGGGGAACATAGTTCTGCAATGCCGCATGCAGAGTTCGCTGATGCGGGAGAAGAAGATGGGCGGCATACAGCCATAGAGCTCGCGGGCCATCGTGATGCGGCTGATTCGCTCGGCGCCATCCCTGATGCCGACCTCTGTGGCCACTTGCACAAGGAATTCCCGATTCATCAGCACCTTGTGGGAATGTGTGTCGAGGTGTCCCTCGGCCAGTTTCACAGCTTTGCCTATCATCACGCCGAGCACGACGCGACTGAATCCCAGCTGATGCGCCTTGCAGAGGGCATCGCCGACAAAGTTGCCGTAATGTACTATGCGCAGCGACGGTTGTTCGGACAGTAGGGCCGTTTCGCCACGTTTGCCCGAAACGAGGCCCACCTCGTCGCATCCCATTGCGCGCACCACTTGCAGCTCGCGGGCAATGCTTTCGACGAATGCTTCGTTGCTGAACGGGACGACGATGCCCGATGTGCCAATGATGCTGATTCCGCCCACTACGCCGACCCGCTCGTTAAACGTGCGGCGAGCCAGTTCCTCGCCACCCTCGACCGAGATGGTGACATCGATAGCTTCCTGCGTCAGTTGCCGTATCTCGCGGATTATCATCTCTCGCGGAGTGGGATTGATGGCGGGCTCTCCCACCGGAATTCCCAGGCCTGGCAACGTGACGCGGCCGACACCTTTTCCCGGCAGGAATGATACTCCGCAATACTTGCGCAAGTAATCGCCTTTACTTGCTGTAGTTTTCGTCCGCGCTTGCGCAAGCGTGGGCCGAGACTTGCGCAAGCATGCCGTAATGCGACAGCCTCGCGTCACATCGGGATCGTCGCTGAAATCCTTCACCACCGTAGCTACGCCCTCAGCCTCCACTTTGACCGGTACGGAAACCGTCTCGCCATCGGGCAGCAGCAACTCTGCCGTTTCGAGTGTCTCGCCCCGCATCAGCGAGTGTATTGCGGCCTTGACCGCCGCCGCGGCACAGGCACCTGTGGTCAGTCCGGTGCGCAGGGGGAAGAAGTCTGGCGCGAGGTGCTCGATGGCCCTGCGAAGTCCGAGGCGACCCGTGACCGTCACCCAAGTGTCGGGCAGGCGGGGCGCCTCGATGACAAACACTTTTAGTCCAAGCTGTCGCGCTGCGGCAACCTTCGTGCCGAAGCCACCCTGCGCGCCGCTCTGCTTTGTGATTACGGCATCGCAACCGACGCGCCGCATGACTTCCATCTCTTCCTCCATGCCCGGAAGCCCCTCCTCTTCCTTGTAGAAGATGAGGCCTTCGTGCGGGAAACCTGCCGCAGCGGCTATGTCGAGGCTCTCCCGACGCGAAAGGATGCGGAACACTGTCCTGTGGCTGCGCCAATAGTCCCGCATCTTGGAAATGCTGTTCACACCAGTGAGGGCGAGCAGACATTGCGGACGGGTAGCCTCCAACTGCGCCATCGCGTCGGCATAGTCCTTACAATAGGTTACGTCGCCCAGAGCCTCCTCCCTTTTCCGGGCGATGCGCACGACGGGGAACTTCGTTTCGGCAATCGCATGGTGTAGCGCCTCGGCAAATGGATGGGCCGCATCGACGATGCATCGGATGCCGTTCGCTTGGCAGAAGGCCGCGATGTCCGAGGCAGTCATCGCGCCGCAGAGTCGGATGCCCCACTCCATCGCCACCTTTTGGCTGTCGCCCTTGGTGGAATAGTAGTACGGCTTGCCTGCCTGTTCGCAAACCTCGACGGCAAGTCGTCCCTCGGTGGTCCCTCCAAAGATAAGTATCATCGCCAGTCCTCCTCCCTTTTTCGCTATGCGTCCGCCTTACGATACAGATGCGTGAAGTGGCCGTCGTAGAGGCGGCTCAGCCCCTCACGATTGTCAATCGCCTCGCCCACGACAATCATGGTGGTCAGCGTGAGGTCGTTCTCCTCGACGATCTGCGCCAGTTGGCACAATTGCCCGCGCAGGATGCGTTGTTCCCTCCACGTCAGCTTGTGGCACACAGCCACAGGCGTCTCGGGCGGATAGCCTCCGGCGAGCAGTTCGTCCTGCACTTGCCTGGCCAAGGCGACGGACAGGAAGATGCACATCGTGCTCCGATGCTGCGCAAGGAGCCGCAGACGTTCGCGCTCGGGTACCGGAGTACGTCCTTCGCCCCGCGTGAGAATCACCGTCTGGCACTTCTCGGGAATGGTGAACTGGCTGCGCAGTTCGGCTGCGGCTGCAAGGAAACTGCTGATGCCGGGCGTGATGTGATAGTCCATCCCGTATCGGTCGAAGAAGGCCATCTGTTCCTGTATGGCGCCGTAGAGGCAGGGGTCGCCCGTATGGAGTCGCACGATTTGCATCCCGCGGTCGTAAAACTCCTTCATCAAGGCAAACTGCTCCTCGAGCGTCATTCCGGCGCTGCTGCGCAACACTGCGCCGCGCTTGGCACAGGCGGTAAGTTCGCGGGGCACCAAGCTTCCGGCGTAGAGAATGAGGTCGGCCTCCTCCAGCAACTTGCGCCCGCGGACGCTTATCAGGTCGGGGTCGCCGGGACCTGCGCCCACAATCTCGATGTGTCCCGTCGTGCCGCGATTCGCATCCTTCGACAGGGCGTAGGTGTAATGAAACTCCTCTCCGTCAAGGGAAAAACTACGTTTCTGCTTTTCGACGACAAGTGATGCGCGGCGGCCCGATGCCTTTGCGGCAGCCTCCGCTACGCCATAGCATCCGGTGACCTCGAAAACCTTCTGGCTGGGATTGGGAATCTCGATTCGCGACAGCTCGTCGGCGGAAAAAATTCTTACGTCTGCCCAAGGAAGTGCCTCATGCAGGGCAGCGAGCATCGGCTCGTCCTTCTTCATCTCGATGGTCGCGATGGAAGCCACCGACTCGGGCGCGAAGCCGTTCGTCTGCAGTTCGGCCAAGAGCTGAACGGCACACTCGGCAGGAACTCCCCGCTGGCATCCTACACCCAGATGCAGGCACTGGGGATAGTAGTGTATCGTCGTGACTTCCTGACGGGGCACGGCGTTGGGAGACACAATCAGCAGCAATTCGAACTCGCTCGGGTGAACCTGCAAGTAGGCAAGGTACTCGTCAAAACTTTGGAACAGACGGACATGCTCGGGGCAAGTGTCCTTCAATACGCGACTTCCCGCGTCGTCCCACTCGACGATCAAGGCCGTCGGGCATCCCTTCACGAAGAGGGCCACAGCCCTGTTCATTGCCTCCCGACTCAGGTGGCTCATGCGCCACCCCCATTCCCTGGCCAGCGTGTCGAGCGCCCACAGCCCGAGGTTGTCGCTCTGAGTGGTGACAACGGCCTCGCCGCCAGTTGTGAGGGCAATCTGTCGCGCCAAATAATTGGCACCCCCTATGTGCCCGCTCAGGACGGGAATCACGTAGCGTCCCGTCGTATCTACGCAGACGACTGCGGGGTCGGTGTACTTGTCTCGAATCAAGTCCTGCATCCTCCTTACGCAGATGCCCAATGCGCCGATGAAGACCACGGCCTCGCCGTCGAAGGGAATCTGCTCCCGCTCGATCAGTGCGGCCAGGCGCTTGCCTGCATCATTTATCGTTTCAATCCGTATCATACCGTTTTACTTGGTTTTATCGCCTTCAGTGTGACGATGGGGTTGTGTGTGTCGATCGCTATCCGCATCTCTCCGACAAGTGTCAATCCTGCCTGCGCCGTGCTCTCAACGAACAGGCGCCGACTTTCTTCCGACACCGCATTGAAGACCATCGTGCCGTCGGCTTGCAGCACTTGGCCGAGACGTTGCACCATCTCGGGCAGACGGCCTCCGTGTCCGCCGATGAACACTGCGTCGGGCGCTGCCAGACAGGAAAGGTCGGCCTCGAGGAAGTCACCGATGATGCAGGCGATTCCCGGCACACCAAACTTGCGGCTGTTGCGGTCGAGCAGTGTGCGCCCCTCTTGCCTGACTTCGAATGCGTTGACATGCAGGTGGGGAAACTGCAGCTTCGCCTCGATACTGACGCTGCCGGTGCAAGACCCTACGTCCCAAAACGTGTGGCGATGGCGAAGGTCGAGCATCGAGAGCGCAAGGAGCCGGATGGGCATCTTGGTAATCATTTTCTCGCGTCCGTCGAGGAGATGAAACGCGCTGTCGGGAATGCCGAAGGGGCGATTGCGGAGCTTCGTCCTGCGCAGAATGACGCAATTTGGTGTCTCGCATGCAGCGAGTTCCTCGGGCGCGGCCGTCGGGGCAAACTGCCTCACGCGCTCCTTCTCCTCGTTGCCGAGATTTTCGCCTACGGCTATCGCATAGTTGTCGTATCCGTAGTCGGCCAGACGCTGGCAGATGGCTTGCGGTGTGTGGTGGTGGTCGGTGAGACAGCCGATGAGTGCCTCGCCGCGAATGACTGCCTCGTCGAATCGGTCCCAGGGGCGGCCGGTGAGCGACACGGCGCAGAGGCTCTCGTAGGGGAGTTGCAGGCGATGGGCCAGCATTTGCAACGAATTGAACGTCGGAAAGACGCGCATTGTAGCATCGGGACACTCGCGCCGAATGGTCGATGCAAAACCGTAGAAGAAGGGATCGCCAGAGGCGAAGACGATGATTTCGTCGTGTTGGGCAAAGCATTCCTCATACTGACGGAATACATCCCCGAGCGGGACGCGGATGTCTATCCAACGGGCACCAGCCGGAAGTCTCGAGCGCATGATTTCACGATGCCGCTCACCGCCCGAGAAAACTTTCCCCGATACGATGACAGACTCCACTTCGGGGAGGAAGAAAGGGCTGGCGCTGTCGCTGATGCCTATAATCACAAAGCGTTTCGTCTCACACATCGCGTCCGGGTTTTAGTGTTTCTGCGTCGTCGTAGGTCAGTATGCTGTTCACCAAGGTGGCTGCGAGGTTGCTGCCTCCCTTGCGTCCCTCGATGATCAACTTGGGAATATCACGAAACGTCTTCACTGCATGCTTGCTCTCTTCGACATGCACGAAGCCCACCGGTGCGGCCACGATGCCGGCGGGACGACACTTTCCCTTACGCATCAGGGAGCAGAGTTCGAGCAATGCTGTCGGGGCATTGCCGAAGGCGAACAGGGCGTCGGGATGTGCCTCGACCGCCAGCCGGATGCCTGCCTGCGCGCGAGTCGTCTTGTTGTCGGCAGCCATTGCTGCGACGCGCGGGTCGTTGATGTAGCATACCACCTCGAGCCCCAGTCGCTGCAGCGCTCCCTTGCGGATGCCGCTGGCCGCCATCGAGACGTCGGTGACAATCGTTCGCGTCGCGCCGCTGCTCAGGCTCTGAAAGATGTGGGCCGGCGCTTCGTCGTCCATCCAAAGGAGGCGTTCCATATCGAAGTCGGCCGTCGTGTGAACTGCGTGAAGCAGAGGCCACAGCCGCCACAGAGGCTGCCCGGGCTCCTTCAGTTCGCGCCGAATTGTCTGGAACGACTTTATCATGATGGACTGGCCGATGCGCTGGGCCTCGCTTGCCCCTTCCTCTTGCGCTGCCTGATAATAGCCACGCGGCGTGATGAACTTTCCTTCCCAGAGGTACGACTGGCTATTCCCGATAATCACAATCGTAAACATATCGACGTCCTCGGGGACGAACTCGGCCAGCGTCGTGGTCCTGACTTGCTGCCCCTCCCGTCCTGCCTGGCGGACAAAGCCCACCGCAGTGTGGGCATCGCGTTCCTGCATGAAGATTTCCTTCAGGCGGTGCAACTGCCAATAGCGTTCTTCGCTGCGCGGATTGTAGATGGCTGTGACGAAGTCGGCCGTAGCAGCCGCGCGTATTCGACGTTCGATGAGGTGCCAGGGAGTCATGAGGTCGCTGAGGGAGATGACGCAGAAATCGTGGCTCATCGGTGCACCGAGCAGCGAGGCTGCCTTCTGGAATGCGCTGATGCCCGGCAGCGGGACAACCTCAATTGCCGACTTGCGCTCGCGTTTCATCTCGAAGATGAGCGAGGCCATCCCGTAGATGCCTGCGTCGCCGCTCGAGATGACGCACACGTTTTTCCCCTTCTCGGCCAGAATGAAGGCCTGCAGGGCACGTTCGCGTTCGCGGCGCATTCCAGTATCTACCCGCTCGGCACCATCCTTCATGTAGGGCAGGACGTAACGGAAGTAGTATTTATACCCCACGACGGCATCGCTTTGTCCGATTGCCTGTGCGACGGCGGGCGTGATGTCTTCGGGCGAACCCGGGCCGATTCCGACTACATAGATTCTCATCGTCGTTCTCTCTTTAGGTGGTTATTTTCTGTCTGTCGAGGCGTCGCTGAACTTCAGCACGAGGCTGACGAGGAACGAGCGGCCGGGACTGATGGTGGAATAGTTTGAGTTCCAGGGCGAACGGTCGCGTTCGTTGAAGATGTTCTCTATGCCCAATCCGGGTTCGATTGAGAACTGGTGCAGAGTGACGGAGTGCCTTACGTTGATGTCCCATTGGCCATAGCCTTTGGCGTAGCCGTAAGTGCTGCTGTAGCGTCGGCCCTGCTGATGTCCGTTCAGCGTGATGTTGAGGTGGTGCCGGTTCCATGTCTTGTCCCACGAGGCCATGAAGTTGCCTACGTGGCGCACGGACTTGTCGACTGGCGAACTGGCTGTCTCGTAGCGTTGCGTCGCCTTGTCGAGGGAGATGCTTTTGGCGTCCGAGTCGGTGAAGGTGTAGCCGCCGCTCAGGGTGAATCCGTAAGGCAGCAAGAACTTTACGTGCCCCGAGATGCCGCGCAGGGTGGCCTTGTCGATATTGTCCCTCTGCCGTATTGTGGTCCATCCCTCGCTGTAGAGGGCGGCCAGGCTTGCGCTGGCATCCACTTCTGCTTGCCTAAGTGTGCGATAGTTTATCATGTCGCGGATCTCGTTGATGAACCCGCTCAGGTTTACACTCATCCAGCGGTTGCCGTATTCCATGCTCACGTTCCAGAAGTTGCTCCGCTCGGGCGAGAGCGAGGGGTTGTTGAGTGTGTAGCGTGCGGCCGTCTTGGCCTGATCGGTGGCATAGAGTTGCGAGAGGGTGGGGGTGCGATAGCCTCCGGCGTAGCCGGTGCGCAGTCGGAATCCGCTGTGGTGAAGGAACAATCCTGCGTTGGATGTGACGCTCGAGCCGAAATTGTTGTTGTAAGTATAGCGCAGTCCGACAACTCCCTCGAGCCACCGCAGCGCGCGCACTTCGTCCTGGGCGAAGAGATTGTACGTCTGTGTGCTTCGTCCGTCGATGTGGTCGCTTTGGCTCGTCAGGCTCTCCTGCACCATTTCCGTACCTGCCGACAGCTTGTTCCAATCCGCGAGGCGGAAAATGCCGCGCAGGGTTTCGTTGACGTAGTGGGTCTGTTTGCGCGTCTCGTCGTAAGCCTCGGCCGTAGCCGTCTGCCAATAGTCGTAGTCGGACCGGAAGTTGTCGCTATAGACGTCGAGATAGACGTGCGTGCGGACGTTTGGCGCCCAGCGCATTCCTCCGCCGTAGCAATATGACTGGTGGTGAATGTCGTAAGTGTAGGCCTGCTTGGCGGTATAGGTGTAGGTGGTCTCGCCTGTAGCCGCATCGGTGGACTTCTTCTGAGTGAAGTAGGTGGCCGAGCGGGGACGGAAGGTGAGATTGTCGTACAGGTTTCCCTTCACGTAGGCCGACCACTGGTTGTCGAATCGCCACTCCATCTGCTGGCCGATGTGATCGCTGCGGAAGGCTGTGGACATGGGGCGTCCCGTCAGCTTCATCACCTCGCGCCCTCCTTCGTCGAAGGCCTGATAGTGATTCACCTGCCAATTGTCGGCCTGATGGTGGCTGTAGGTGGTGCGGGTGGAGAACTTGCCTGTGTTTGCATCCACGTTTACCTCTTGGGTCAGTCGCCCCCGGTTGAGCATCTTGGTCGAGCTGGACACGTCGATGCAGTTCTGGCTGTCGTCGGTGATGATGTTCACGACACCCGCAATCGCCTCGCTGCCGTAGAGGGCGCTGGCTGCTCCGCCGAATATCTCGATGCGCTTGATGTTGCCGATGCTGATCCGTTCCCAGCGGTCGTCGCCGCTGACGCGTTTGCCGTTCTCGAGTATCAGCATGTAGTCGTCGCTCGCCCCGTTGAAGTTCACGAAGGTGCCCATGCCGTTGGTCTGTGTGGTGATGGTGGAAGTCAGCCGCGAGAGTGCGTCGCGCAGATTGGTGACATGGGCGTCGCGCAGTTCCTTGGCCGAGATGACGCGGACGGCCACAGGCGAGTTGTTGGCCTTGTGGTAAGTGCCGGTGCCGGTGACGACGACGGGGTTTAGTAGTACTGAATGCAGCGAGTCGGCTGTCTGAGCCGAGACTGTCTGCGAGGCAAGCAGGGCTGCGATGCAGAGGATTGTGTGTCGATTCTTGATTTTCATTGTAATGGATTGTAATATTTTGTTGTATAATGAGGCAGCAATTCGGGGTGGAAGGCCTTCACGAAGTCGGCCAGCAGCAGATGTGGCTGCACGCCGGCAAGCTCGCGATAGGGCACCTGCGCAAAATTGCAGTAGAGCGTATGCCCCTCTTGCCTGTAGGCATCCATCGTCGCGTAGCGCTCGTCCTCCCGAGCCAGCGCGTCGAGTGTGAATGTGCCGGGAAACGTGCCGTCGATTTGCCAGTAGTCGGCATGAATCCCCCGGGCGTAGGCGGCTTCGAAATCGAGCGTCACCCCGCCCGAATCGTGATTGTCCGCCATCAGGTAGTCGGCGCCGGCATCCTCGAAGAGGCGGGCCATGTAGCTCTTTCCGCCCACGACGTACCATCCGTCGCGCACCTGACGGCCGGAGAAGACAGTGGGTAGCGACGCCTTTGTGCTCACATACTGCGCCACCTCGTCGCGCAGTGTCAGGTATTTCCTCTCGATGTCGGCAAATACGGCGTTGGCCCGCCGCGTTTCGCCCGTCAGCAGCCCGATGAGCTTTATCCATTCTGCCTGCCCCAGCGGGTCGGTCTCCTTGTAGCCGTGGTGGGCAATGAGGGGAATGCCGCATTCGCGAAGTGCCTCGAATCCGCCATGCTTGGATGCGGAGACGAAAATGTAGTCCGGCTGCAGGGCGATGATGGTCTCCAGGTCGAAGTTGCCTTCCTTGCCGATTCTTGCTGTGCTGCCCTCTTGCATCCTTGTCTTCATCGCCGGCGAGAAGAGGTTCTTCAGCGAGTTCATGCCTACGATGCAGTCCTCGAGGCCGAGCACCTCGAAGTTGCCCAGTTGCAGCGCCGTCGTGCAGATGAAGCGGCGGTGGGGCTCAGTGACGACGATTTCCTCGGTCGCACTGTGGTGCACTGCAGGGTCGGGGTTCGAGATGAAGACATGAACGCCGTCGTCGGCATAGCGCACCTGCAGTCCGCGGGCGTAGCGAATCTCGACGGTGTCGCTGTAGTCGTCGGCCCGCAACAAGGCCGAGTCGCGCTGCTGGAACAATTCGTCGGCCGCGTGGGGAGACATGCGCGTCGCGTTGTGCGCGCACGAAAAGAAAAGTGCTGCGGAGAGCAGCGTGAGGTAGTCTCTTTTCATCGCCTTTACATAATCTCAAAAGAGAGGACACGCCCGAAGGGGAACGATTCCCCCTCGTGGCGGTCCAGCTACAAACATTATAAAAAACTGCAGATAGCCTCTCCTCACGGAGAGTTTTTTCTCTTTTCTGGTATACCTTATTCCTCGGGATACATCGAGTGGTAGTAGTCCTCCAGCTCGACGGGATTCTTCGTGTGGTCGATCCACACCTTCATTACGTCCTCGACCTCGAGCAGGCCGATGAGGTTGGCGTGAGGTGCAAAGCCCTTGTGCTTGAAGTATTCGTACCAGCTGTTGTCCTCGCTCTCTTCGTCCTTGGCGTCCCAGTACTCCTCGCCCTCGCCGGCCATGTCGTTATGACCATGATCGCCGCAGATGCTCATCAGGGGGAAGAGTTCCATCTTGCCCTGAGTGATGCCCAGTTCCTTCATGCGGGCGAGTACGTCCTGCTTGTAGTTATCGGGCATATCGACGGTGCCCACGAAGTAGTTGGGGCTCTTCTGCTGCAGGGCCTCCTCGAGTTGCGAGTAGCGCACGTTGGCCTTGTACGTATCGTAGGTGTCGGGATTGCCGTGACCCATGAACGCCACGATGCCCTGAGCGGCTTTGCTCTTGTACTGGCGGTCGAGGATGTCGGCCACGCGGGCCACGTCGTGCGTATTGTTCAGCAGCGGGGTGCCCAGCCACAGATGGCCGTCGAGGCTCTCGAGATACTTGTCGTCGAGGTCGCCCAGATAGTTATTGGCGAAGTCCTTGATGTAGTTGATTACTCGGCTGTATTCCTCGCCTGGGATCACCTGCAGCGACTGCACCGTGATGTTCTTGTACTTTGCGGTGCCGAAGGCATGCAGCCAGAAGTTCGGGGCATAGTAGTTGCGCTTCACGATCTTGCCGTTCTCGTCGGTGTTCTCGCCGATGGCTGCGCGGTTGATGCAGATGGCCGAGCTGTAGCTGACATAGATGTCGGCATTGGGGAAGGCCTTCTGATAGGCTGCCTTGGTGGCGTCGAATGCCTTGAAGGCGTTGTTCCACGTCGAGCCGAAGGCCACCAGCAGGATGGCCGAATCGTTTTTCTTGTTGGCTTTCACCTGTGCGTCCACAGCTTTCTGGTAGGCAATGTAGTTGTCGTCATCGTCGTCGTCCGAGCAGGACGTGAACGCTGCCATGCTGGCGGCCATGGCCATCATGGCGAGAAGAAGTGTTTTAGTCTTCATCATTGTAGTTGTTTAAGTTGTTTATTTTTGATTGTTTGACACTATGTCCTTGCTTGAAGCGCACGGAGAAGGCCGCATAGACGGTGGTGCCGGGGCTCTTCGTGCCGAGATGGTAGGGATGGATGGTGCGGTCGACGCGATTCAGTATGTTGTCCACCCCAAACTCGAGGCGGTAAGCGAATCGGCCTTCCGATGGGCCGAGGTCGTGCGTCGTACTGAGTCGCCACAACTGGAAGCCGCGTCCGTCGCCGTTGTTCTGGTAGAATCGGCGGCTGCTGCCTCGCGTGGTCAGCATCGCGCCGAGCTTATACTTCGCACCGAAGCGGTGGTTCCACGAGGCGTAGGCGTTCCACTTGTGGTGGGCCATGCCGTCGATGGTGGTCTTCACGAGGCGTTCCTTCGCGGAGTCGTAGAGGTGGGCGTCGGTGTTGAGCCACGCATAGTTGCCGCCCAGCGTCCATTCGTTCGCGATCTGGTAGCTGATGTTCACGTCTGCACCGCAGGTCCACGCATCCTCCATGTTCTTGTATTTCCTTGCGATGATGGCTCCGCTGCCGTCGCCGCCGAAGGCCGATGTCACCGAGGGAGGAATCTCGCCCGGCGCCACGTTCACCAGCGCAATCATGTGGTCGAGGCGGTTGCGATAGGCCGTCACAGAGGCTGTCAGCCGTCGCCCGCGATACTCCACTCCCGTGCTGTAGTAGTTGCTCGTCTGCGCCTTCAGGGCGGTGTTGCCCATGTTGTAGAAGGTGCTGGAACCCATTGTGTGCAGGTAGCGGTAGTGCAGTTCCTTGGTGGTCGGCGTCTTGAAGCCCTGGCTCCATCCCGCCCGGATGCGGAAGTCGCCGAAGGCCAGCATCGTGCTCAGTTTTGGTGTGGCGCGGAAGCCGAACCCCTCGTTCTCGTTCAGGCGGAGGCCGGCAGTTAGGTTGAGCCAGGGGAGGGGAGTGTACTCGTCCTGCACGTAGATGGCCGCCGTCCAGTCGCTGGCCGTGCCCGAGGCTGTGCGCATGGGCGCGTCGAGATAGTCGTAGCGATACTCGGCGCCGGCACTCAGCACCTGTGCGGCAGGCAGTGCGAAGACGCCCTTCAGGTGGGCCATCACCCGCTGCTGGTCGCTCTGCAGGTTACGTTGTCCCGCGAAATAAGGGAAATAGTTTGTGAAGTTGCCCAGCGGATCGTAGCCGTCGGTCAGCGTCGTGGCCGTATAATTATAATAGTAGGCATGCCGGTTCCAGTCCACGTCGAGTGTCAGCTGGTCGCCTCGGTTCAGTCGCCACTTGCCGCCCATTGCCGCCGAGGCATTGCGGTACATCAGGTCGTAGGTATAGACGTCGCAGCTCGGGTAGCGTCCGTCCTGCGGTCGGCAGATGTCCTTGCGATAGAGGCTGCCCTCGGCATAGAGTTCGAGGTCGCGCCGCAAGGCGTACGTCAGCCGCTCGGCCACCTGCCAGTTGGTGAACCGGTTCGTCGTCTTGTTTCTGCTGTCGGGCACCACCATCGCCTCGGTGTATTCCCGCGTGGTGTTCCGCCATCCGTCGTTGTGCTGCAGCTGCAGGTTGGTGTAGCTGTTCAGGCGTCCGACGGCAAATCCCACGCCGTTGTGCTGCCTCAGGTCGTTGTAGGAGCCGTAGCGGGTGGTGTTCTCGGCGTAGAATCCGCGTTGCGCCTCGCGGCTGGCATGCTTCGTGATGATGTTCACGACGCCCGCCATCGCGTCGCTGCCGTAGAGGGCCGACTGTGCCCCCTTCACTATCTCGATGTGGTCGATGTCATGCGGATCGATGAGGCACAAGTCGTTCTCGCCGCCTACGTCGCCATGAATGCGTTTCCCGTCGATGAGTATCAGGACAAACGCGTTGCCCAGCCCTCCCAGCTGCATCTGACTGCCCATGTCGCCCTCGTTGAAGGCGAACGAGGCCGTAAGCCCGCCGAGGATGTCCTCGATGGACTTGCCGCCATAGCTGTCGAGCATCTTTCGCGAGATGACCTCCGTCTGCACGGGCACGTCGCGCAGCAGGTGTGCTGTCCCCGTTCCCGTAACCACCACCTCGCGCAGGGTATCCGTCGTCTCCTGCCCAACAGTGGCCAAACCGCTCCACATCGCCACGAGGGCGACCGTAATACTGTGTTTTGCTTTCATCGGACACAAGGCTCCATATCCTGGGAGCATGTCTGTGTGCTCATTCGTCGAAACTGGCAGGTCTTCTGGCTCTCCATCGGTCCAACGTCTTCCCGCTTTCGCAGTGACCTTTTGTGTTGGCCCGTCATGAATGGATTACAGCTGCAGGAACAGCTCAGGTCTCTCACCTGATTCCCTTGCATTTGGGGCGGCGCTCGCGTCGTCCCGCATTACCAATTCGGCTGCAAAATTACATATTTATTCGCAAGCGGCAAAGACTTGCACTACTTTTTTTCTTGCTCCGAGTGAAAAAAAGTTTCGGGGCAGGCAGAAGCATCGGCAGTGGACTGCGCCCCACCGATGAGGGCTAACTATCCTAAAAGCAGTTCAAAGCTAATTTTTAGAACCCACCTTATATCTTTATGTTTTCCATTATACGATGAACCTTCACCCTCCCTCTCGGGGGGGTGAAGGTAATGGTGCAGGTGACAATCTGGCACCCCTGACGGGGCACCGGATTATTTCATCTTCTTCCGTCCGCCTTGGATGTACATTCCCTTCTCGGGTACGGCATTCAATCGCCTGCCTTGCAGGTCATACACGGCGTCCGTCTCATTCTGCATTATGCATTCTGCATTATGAATTGCCTCTATTCCATTCGCATTCCGTGTGAGATCTGCGGGCAGGCGATGGACGTAAGCCACGCTCGGCGTTTCGATGTCCTTCACGATCTCCACGCTGATCTCATACTTCACGGCGGTGCTGCGTGTGGGATTGGCCAGATATAGGTTCACACTGTACTTGTCGCCGGCCTGTGCAGGCGGGAAAGGCATTTCGTACCACTTGAACATTCCACTGGAATAATACATGCCGAAGCGCCGATGCTCGATGTCATCCTGTGTGGTCCTGTATGCCTGGCCGTTTTGAATTTCAAACCAGAAACCCTGACCGGGCGCACTGTTGTAACGGCTCGTCAGCACAATTCCTCCCTCTTCATCCATCTGCTCGGCATATAGCTTCGGGCTTTCCGTGCCCAGCAATTCGGCTACGCGAGCCACATCGATGGTAGTGGAAACAAGAGCATAGCTGTCGTTCTCCTTGTCGTAATAGGTATAGCAGTTGTCCGTCACCATCAGCTTTACGTCAATCGATTCCGTGCCCACGATGTCGAGGCTCTTCAGTGCGTCGCTCTCCTCGCCGAACTGGATGTCGAGCACCAGTTCGTAATACTCATCGCCGTCCACGAGGAAGATGGAGCCCGAACTGTGCTGTCCGCCCTTGAAGGCATCGGCAGGAGCAGTAATGAGCAACACCTCGGGATAGGGCGCATAGTTCACGCAGAAATAATCCATCGTGTTGCAGTCCTGCAGTTCTGTGCACTCGATGTCGAGAGTGGCCGATGGAGTCAACTCGTACGAATGGCGGTCTGTCAGCATCTGTTTCTCGGTGTCTGCCATCACATAGAGTTTCAGGCTCTTGCCCTCCACGCCGCTGCCGAAGTGGCTGGCTATTTCCGCGAGGTTCAGTGTCTTCCGCAGGCCATTGGTGTAGTTCAACTTTCCCGATACTGTCTCTTCGCCCACCTTTTTCATTCCGCCAAGCGCCACCAGATTTCCCCGGCCGTCTCCACGGATGTTCATTGTCAGATCGAGCGTCACCATACGTCCTTCGTAGCAGAGTCCCAATGCGGCATGGCAGGCATCACCGTCCTTCAGTGCGCCGGGCTGCTGGTAGAGTTCAAACTGCAGCTCGTTAAGTTCACTGTCCATTTGCATCCGGCACATCCATTCAATCTGCTTCTCCTCCCGACTTACCATGCCGTTCTTCTTCAGCTGGAAGTTTCCGCATCCACCGTTGTATGCTGTCGAGGCATGGTCCGAGAGGTTGTACAGCATCTCCGTCCCGTCGGGGCGTTCCTGGCTTTGGCTCCAGCTTTCCAGTGCATCGTAGAGCGTCTTGGCATCCACGTTCAGTGCCTTGGCCAGCATGGAGATGCTGAACGATGCCACCACCTCCTCGGCATCGCCGAACTTATCGTGCATGGGCTTCACCGATATTGTGCGCGAGAAGGTGCCACATAGTTCGGCGGTTTCCACCACGGCCATGTTCTTCGCTTCCTGCTCCGAGTCGCCAACCTGCACGTCCACATTCAGCGCATAGTATTTCCCGTCGGCCACCAGATACATTGTCCCTGCGGCATGCTCACCTGCGGCATAGCCGTCCGTGACAGCCATCACCTGGATTTCCTGCAACTGAGGAGCGTAGTGCAGACGCACGCAGCGGCTTTCCCCATAGTCTGGTTCATCGGCGAATGCCTCGTTATAGTTTACTATGGGAGCCTCGCAGTAGGCATAGCGATCGGTGAGCTTCTGCGGATTCCCCTTCTCGGCCACGTACAGCTGCAGGTTATCGCTCTTCACGTCCTCGCCGAATTGGCGGGCAATGGCCATCAGGTCGAACTTCGCTTTGCACTCCTTGCCCTGCTTGTACTGCATTGCGAGGCGCTCCTCACCTACCTTCTCGAAGGACATCAGCGGGAGGCTGCGGCCTCCGCGTCCCTCCACGATATTCATGGTGATGTCAAAGGTCGCCTTCCGGCCCTGATACTCCATGCCGAACACTGCGTGGCACACGTCGCCCGCCTTCACCATTGGCTGTCCGTTCGTCAGGTTCGTCATGGTGAGCAGGGTGAAGTTCAGTTTGTTCTGTTCCGGCTCCGTAGAAATCTGGCACGTCCATTGCGCCGTGGTTTCCATATTTTCGTTCAGTTCCTCGCCCGGCGTGCCGTCGGCCTTCAGCGCGAAATTGGCATGATTGTCGCCCACGGAGGTCTCCGTCCCGTCGGCAGTAATCAGGTACATCAGAGGCAGTGCCTCGTACTCCTTGTATTCCTCAGGCCACTTCCATGTGCGGCTCGGGTCCAACCACACCTTCAGGACATGGCCCAGTTCCTCCGGCTTCGCGCCGATGCTCCGACACACCCTGTCTAGATTTAAGGATACCTGGAACTGCTCTCCGTTCTCGTCAGTTCCTGCATTAATCGCACTTTTGAACTGCGCATTTGCACACAGCGTGGCTATCGTGAGCCACAGCAATATTATTGTTCGTTTCATAGTTGTTAATTTAGTTTCACTTGTTGATAATCTTCTTTCTCAGCTTTCCGCCTTGTATATATAGGCCCCGCTCGGGCGCGCTGTTCATTTTGCGCCCTTGCAGGTCGTAAAGATGAGAAGAGGATGATGAGGTTTTAATTCCGTTTATGGCAACCGGAAGTGAATTCATATCACCCTTTGCATAATTCAACACCCCGTCTATCTGATGGATGATGCCGGGATGGTAGCTGAACACTCGGGCCGAGGTGCTGCTTATGGGACCGTTGGGATAGCTGCGCACCTTGTCCACCGTGAAGATATTCTTCTGTGCCAGTACCGTGCGTGTGTGCTCGCCGTCACTCACCGTCATCTGTTCGTTGCCCATGCTGCTTACTTCCAGCTGGGCTGTCTTTCCGTCGTTGTTTGTCAGAGCCGATGCATGAGTGCGGGTGAAAGGCAGCTGGTCGGCAATTTCCACGCCCTGCATGATGTGAGCCTTGATGAAGTTTATCAGGGTGAGGCAGTCCTTGGCGGCGCTCAGACGGTTTTCTTCAGCGTCCCACACGAAATTCCCCTCGGCATCGGATGTGGTGTGGGCCTCGATGAGCGCACGGATGCTGTGCCAGGTGGGCAGTCCCGCATTGATTTCCTGCTCTATGGCCTCGTTGGTCGGCACAAAGAGGGTGAAGGGAGCATCGTTCGTATAATTCAGCCTGTCCTCCAGCGAAGAGATGTACGGCAGCATGTCCTCCACATTCGTGAATCCACAGGCGGTGAGACATTGCTTGTCGGCACAGGTCAGGTCGTAGAACGCGGCAAACGGATGGTCTGTCTCGTTGCCCTTCAGTACCCATTGTACGCTGTGCGGCGAGTGGATAACAGGCTGGTCTATCTTGTACAGGTCGAAGTTGTCCCTGTGCCAATTCCGTTCCACATTGCTTCGGTTGAATGCCTCCAGCCCAGCCTCTTCGTTCTGCATCTGGAAGGCACCTTGGAAAGCCTTGGGGTTCCTATTCTCATCCATAAGCACCTTGACGACACTGCCGTCCAATGCCTGGAAGTAGCGGTTGCCGCTGAGCAATCCCTTCTCGGCATCCTCGGGGCGAGTCAGTGCAAAGGTGTGCGAATTCAGCATCATCGTCAGGTAGTCCACGATGGCGCTTTGGTTCAACGAGGCAAGCTGTCCCGTAAATTTTCTCCCTACAGTACCCGTGGCGACATCGTATTTATAATTATCCGTTCGAATCGGGAATGTTTGGTCTTTCCACGCCATGCTGACAACCATCTTTGTGTCGGTGCTTAGCGAAGCCGCATCCACATACGACTTGAACGCTTCGTTGCTGGGTATCAGCAAGGCATACCGTTCGTCGTTTGCCACAGTCAGCTTTTCATGGAACTGCGACATGTATGTTCCATCCAGCATCGCCCATTGATAAATGGATAAATCGGAAGAGAAATCCGAGAAAATGTTTTCTGTTGTCTCTTTATTCTGAGCAGTTGCTCTCATCGTAAAGGAACAGAGAAAAGCCATCAGGAACAGCAACGATGTACATGCCTTATTCATTTTCATTTCGTATTACTATTTTTTTGTGCAAATATATCAAAAATATCTTTAACATCTTTGTGGATTATCGAGATATTTCCATTTTTGCACCAATTGAGATCTTTGTGCCCGGATGAAGAATGACTTTATTTCCCTTTATCTTGTATGAGCCATTATTGAAAATAACAGGACCACTTGTTTCTGATGGGTTCACATTAGAACCAACATAGATTTCTCTTCCATAAAAATCGGTGTCTGTTGTGAGGACCCTGTTCTGGATTCGAAGGATGTCTCTTATTTCTATTGTTTTTGGTATGTAACCCTGCTTCGTAATACAGATACTTACGTCCGTGTTAATATCATTAAATGTTGCAGTATTGACCCCAGTGGCCACCTTGTAATATGATTCTCCAAAATCGTCAATACTCATTATACAGATTGTACAGCCATTCACTCCTGTATTAATGCTGATACTATTGTTGTTCAATGTGACGTTCGTATTACCAAAAATTTGAGGTGTTGAGGTGTAAATGGGCATTTCAGGATCACCGATGGGATTTAAGCCATATTGTATCCATCTATAATAAAAATTAGCCAAACTGGCATTTATCATTTGTGCTTTAGCCTCTGCTACTATTTTTCCGAAAGATTTTTTCCCACTATTTGGAGAGAAAAGTTTACTATAATACTGTGCCTCATATTGATTTGAAAAATTAATGCTTCCGTAGTTGGTACTGTCAATAAATCCTTCTTCTGAACATCCTAAATAGGCAATAACCCCGCTTTCAGGATTATTAATCAAACTCTCACTCAAGCATGTATAGTCTGGATCGTTGAAGGCATTTGTCCAACATGCAATAGTTGTTATAATAGTCGAGGCATTATTAGTTTGAGTACTGCCTTCATCTATGGAATAAACATATGGTGATGACAGTTGTTGATCGTCTCCTGTGTCGCCTTCGAGTCTCCAGTATCTGACTTGACCATGAGAAAGCATTTGAACAAAAGGATACCCTTGGGATAATTGAGTCTTAAGATTATTTTTATTAAGCTGGTATGAAGATCCTCCAGAGAAATCGGTGTTAGTGTCGTAAAACCTAACACGGTTGCCGCTCCAATAAGGCTGTATATAATTGTTGTATATAATATCACCTATTGCCTCGGCATCACTTTTTGTCGGATTAGGTATATAGTTACCTAATAACGTATTTCCACATGTAAGAAAGCTATTATTCCATCCGTTAATTGATGGTGTCTTTTCATATTGAATAATCTTATTGACAAAAGATGATACATCAGTAGAGGTCTTTACAGGTACACGAGTAACATATATGTTGGGAACCATGCTAACACCATCATCTGGTTCCCCGATAGAATCATTACCATTTGCATTCCAGTAGAAATTACCATCAAAACAAGCGTAGTATAAATCTGTCGGCATGTCATTGTATTCCTGATGATCTATTTGAACACCGTTTTCGTCTTCAAGATGATATATTAATGCACAAATCTGTTCTGGGACGATATCAACATCCCCTCCCAATAATGCGTACTTAAGACCTTGATTATAAAAATCATACAGACATTGTTTTATTTTTTGCTGTGTTGTTCCTGATGTGTATAAAGTATCTATTGATTCCACTGTTATGATGGTACTATTCACACCTTTCATTTTTTTCCAGTCCACCAATGGCTTGAAAGCATTCTTTAGACTTTGACCTGTTATAATTACATATTCTACAATTGGTTCGTTACTAGAGGACTTCTGCTCTTCAATATAGTCAATAGGTTCTATATCCCAAGAATTATATATGAGTGAACTTAAAAGGTTATATTGTGTGTCACCGACTTTCTTACTATCTGTTTTCGTAAAATTGTTTTTGAGGTGTATTTTAATATCTATTGAATCTGAGAAAAACAATTTCTTAGACATCTGATTATATTGAAATGGACATACCCAGAAACTAATCATCTTATATTCGCCAACGACGGTTTCGCCGATGTATTCTACATTTTTCTGAGGGAATGTTATATTATCAAGGTGCTGTTCATTGTTTAGCAACATATTGGGGGCAAAGTTGGCACATTTTAATGGCATTTGGCTTACAGCCATGATAACATCATCTGCATAAGCATAAAAAAACGGCTCCACGCTTATCGAATCATAAGACATATCAGTAGGTATACAATAATTCAATGGTATATATGGAAGCATTGGTGAGAAGCCATCATGCTTGTAACAAACCATACTGTCTGATATGATTGCCGTATGACCTAAAGAATCTCTTATAGCTTTGAATGCAGATTCTTCGAATTTCACATTGACCATTCGAACTTCATGGGCATATATGTCAAGATAAAACAAATGTGCCCATATCATTATTAGCAGATATATTATTCTCTTCATAATTATAATAATGGACTTATTTATGTTTTATGTTTTCATCTTTTATTCCGTTACCATCATTCTTCGCGTCAGTTTCACCTGCCCGTCTGTTACGAGGCTGTAGATATACATGCCTGCCGAGAGGTCGGAGGCATAGACGGTGATGTCCGTCTCACCACGCTCCGTGACGGGCACGCTTTGTACAGGTTTGCCGCTGAAGTCGTAGATGTAAATATTTGCTGTCTTTGTGTCTTTGGGGATATTGAGTTTGATTACCGTACTCTCGCTGAACGGGTTCGGCTTGTTCTGGTCCATCCGCACCTGGTCCATGTCGTCTGCGGCGTCTTCTATCGCTGTGGTCTGTGTCTTGGCTTTTGACTTTTTGTTAGATGTGCCTTTCAGTTCAGCCAGTTCCGAAGACAATTCGTTGATGCTCTGCACCAACAGGGGTATAATCTCTATATAATTAATGCTTACATTGCCCTCCTTGTCCTCGTACACCAATTCGGGATAGACGGCCTTCAGTTGGTCGGCAGCAAGGCCGTACTGGATTGTAGATGGGCGGGGTTCAAGTTCCTTTTCCTTGCGTTCCTCATCAGTCAAATCGTCACCAATATCTCTCTTGTCACGCAGGAATTGGATGGCCTGGACTTGCGCAAGTTTTCCCGTCACGCCTTCACCTCCGTCTCTGTCGGATGTAATTACACTCACCCCCTGTGTGCTGCCGCCGCCCGAGATTGTTGCCGGAGTCACCAGCGTGCCATATATACTGCCCGAGACAACTCTTACGTTCCCGTTAAAGTAACCTCCATAATGTCCCGGATAAGCTATAGACGCCTCGCTTATATTCTGCGATGTGCCATAGACGCCAACAGCTGAAATATTGCTTCCACTGCCATAGTTAAACGCCTTGCCAAATACGCCAATTGTTTTGATTCCACCATATACATCTGTACTCACCCCATATACGTAGGGAGAAACATTACTTCCTCCCTGTGCTGAACAATGAAGGGCAGTCGTCTTATTGTACGAATTATCCATATTTACGAGAATACCCACGGAAGCAGTATCATTTAAGGTTCTGGTAACTTCCAAGTTATAATGTCGTCCCACGTTTTTAATGTTCACTCCCGCACCGTAATTCGTACTGTTACCAATCTTGAGTGTCGGCTTCCAGCCATTCACGGCTGGCAGGATGCTTACCCGTCCCAGCGAGTCTATTTCAACTTGCGCCTGTGCGTAGATTGCGCAGAATGCCATAAGGATGGTAAGAATAAATGTCTTTTTCATTGTGTCGTGTTTTGTTTGGGTTAATGAATTTGTTTGTTATACGGTAAATGCCCCCCTTTCGTATTTCGAGCCGCCGATTGCGTGGTGAAGGATGTGACGGAGGCCAGTGTTTCATTGTTTCGTTGGTTTGCGTTGGCAAAGATACGAATAAGCGAGGGACAAACAAAATAAATCCGTTTATTTTTTTGTCCGAGCGAAAGTATCTTCGAGATTTATCTCAGAGATAGGGGAAATGATCGACATGTGCAAGAGAATGCGTGAGATTTTTCGTCAAGCCCGGGAAAAGGGGGGCGTCGGTTTTGGTTCTTTATGAACTCCGGAAACAATCTCTTCTTAAGTTTTTCCAACAAAAAACCGTCACACCATCACATTTGCCTAACAACATATTGAATAAAAGGATGTTGAGCGTGTGACGGTTCGTGTGATGGATGTGTGAGAGATGAGGGTTTCGATGCATTTTAGCCTCTAATTCTGCATTTACTTCAGCATGTTCCCCGGCATTTTTTGAATATGGGCGTAATTCATTTTGCTGCCTTTCATCGCAAAAGCGACAGCAAGCGGAGGTTTGTGCCACGTGTGGCACAAACTCATGCGACGTGTGGCACAGGCTCATGCGACGCGTGGCACAAACTCATGCGACGTGTGGCACAGGCTGGCCCTCGCGGAAGAGCGTGCTCTTTGTGCCATAAGAGCGTGCTCTTATCGACTGAAGAGCGTGCTCTTATGGAAATAGGGCTACGAAAGGAGAAATTCCCTCACGCGACAGCCCGCCAGCAAGTCTGCCAGCAGGCTGTCTTTATAAACTATCTACTCCCTCCCTACAGGGCAATTCTCGGCATTTATAGGAATGACTAAATGTCATCCCGTGCCGAGAATTGGGGCGACTGGGGTCTTCAGAGGAGCCACTGAATGCGGCTCCGGCCCCACAAAGGGGAGCGAACCCCCATTCGCGACGGAGGGAGTGCCCTTCTCGACGGAGGGCAAGGCAGGGGGAGGGTCTTCTACTTCACCAGCACCTTGGCTATGCCGAGCTGCTTGGCGTTCTACCAAGAGCTCGAGCAAGTCTCGGCTCTTGGTTCTCACTTAATCAGCACCTTTTTCCCGTTCACGATATACACACCCTTGGGCATTAAACCCTGAGTCCCCCTCCTTTGGAGGGGCTGGGGGAGGTTTATCTTCCGTCCGCTCAAATCATACACGGCTCCTTTTTCTATGGGAGAGGGGTTGGGGGAGAGGCTGTTTGTTCCCTCTGGCGTTGGCCACACGTCATACAGCACCTCACCGCCTCGCTCGAAGTGGACGAGCATGGAAAGGTAATTGTTTCGCGGTTTCTCTTCACCCTTCCAAGCGTAATCGACTTCGTCTATATTTGCAGGTCCAAGAATACAGTACTTATCTGCCCATTTAGTAACTCCTATGCCATGAATCAGAAGTAATCCTTCAAAATCAACGTACTTTAAGACATTGCTCCCCCCAAGTTCTTCTTCAAATATCCGTCTGACAATGCCATACTTTACGATTCCTCTGGGAGGAAAACAATCACATTGAGCACCCCATAAACTTTGTCCCTCCAGTATATCACCCTCTTTCCAATCACAGAAATAGTATATATATGCTGGGTAGGGTATTGTGGGTGATTCATCATTGTCTGTCAAATAATAAGGACAGGAGATGCCAACACTGTGGCAATAGTCAGTATCTTCTGTGACAAAGGCAATCAGACTGGCCTTTTCAGTATCCTCCGTGCAATATATCTTCATGTATTTGAAGGGGGCGACAACTGTATCACCCTCCACGTAGTATTGCACCATCTTAAAGTTCGGTATCCAATCTTGACCAATCTTTGAATACCAGCCATCATACAACACAGTATCCAAACGTATCTCCGTCCATTTCGTTCC